>NZ_JAGQBV010000041.1:0-22603 GCF_024345815.1 Cyanobium sp. HWJ4-Hawea
GTAAAGGGCACTGGCACAATGCCAATGGCTTGGCCATCGGCCAGCCTGCTCCCTTAGCTCAGCTGGATAGAGCAGCTGCCTTCTAAGCAGCCGGTCGTGTGTTCGAATCACACAGGGGGCGTTTCAATGGCGCGGCGCGGTTACGAAAGCGGCAGCGCCATCAATCGAGGTATCAGCCGCCGGCCCAGTTCAGCCAATACCACCCATGTATTAGGCAATCTGCCAATACATGCGGATGCCTGGTGGCCGGGCCAGCATCGCGCCAGAAGAGTGATCTCTACGCCTCAACCATTTGCTGTTTCTTTTTGCCATCGCGCGATTTAGCCGGCTTGCCTACCAGAGAGGAAAAGGTGCTGATCTCAATGGCGCGGCCAGGGAAAACAGCCCTCACTTCCAGCTCGCCTCCCATGGCCTGGACGAAGTTGCGCAAGGGTCATCTCGTGCCGCAGCTGATCCTTGCGCTGCTCAATGCGCTCGCGCCGTTCGGAGCTGTGGGATTACCCCGATTCAGCAGGACAGCGCTGCGAGTTGGATCGAAGGCATAGAACACACGCAGCTGGGGGCCCATCTCCTGAAGCAGCTCCACGATGGCCGTCACATCGCCCTACGCCTGCTCTCTGAGCTCGCCCCACCAGTCTTCGAAGACAGCGGTCTGACAGACATGCCACATCCAGCATTCCCTCCGTGGAATATTTCCGGAGCTTGGCCGCTGCCGTCAAGACCCTCTACCCAGGGACCAGAAACCGCTCAAGGAAGCTGTATAGTCCGTGTATAGCCGCTTACTGGGCATGCAAACAAAGGTTCAAAAATGGGGAAACAGCCTTGGCGTAAGGATTCCACGGGGCATAGCTGAAGAGCTGGGCCTGGGAGCTGGTGCGGAGGTCAGCCTCACCGCGAAGGATGGTGAGATGGTCTTGAGGCGCTCCGCGCCAAGTCGGCTGAGGCTTGCGGATCTTCTTGCAGGCGTCACCGGAGACAACATCCACTCGTCCATTGACTCAGGTGATGCCGTAGGGGCTGAAGCATTCTGATGTCTTCCTACGTGCCAGATCGTGGTGATTTGGTGTGGCTGGAGTTCACACCACAGGCAGGAAGTGAACAACGTGGAAGGAGGCCAGCACTTGTTATATCTCCTAAGAACTACAATGCAAAGGTCGGGCTGGCCTTATTTTGCCCTGTAACTTCAAAGATCAAGGGATACCCTTTTGAAGTACGGCTCCCCGATGGATATGTAGTGGGTGGAGTTGTTCTTTCGGATCAGATTAAAAGCCTTGACTGGCGATCTAGAAAAGCATCGTTCATCGAGCGGGCTTCAGCAGATGTCATGGCGATGGTGACTGCGAGGGTGTTGCCGCTTCTTGAAGCCGACACGCCTGCCAACCCCCTAAAGCCAACATTTACTTAGAGCTTGAGCAGGGCCAGGAACAGTTCGTAGCCGCCATCCATCGCAAGGTTCAGGCCATAGGCCGACATCCCCGTAAGGAGAGCTTCGGTAAGGGGACCGCCAAAATGACCGGGGTGGATACAACGATCCACGCTTGAAACAACCAACGAGGTAACGACAAATGCGCACCAACGCCCCTTTAGAAGGGGTGAAAGCTGGGGCACCTGCTGGATGATCTGCAGAATTGCAGCCGCCGCTAAACCGGTTTGAGATGCCCCAATCCAGTGGGCCGCTGTTGTCAGTCCAAGATTGCCCTGGGTCATCCAGAACATGCAGGCAAAGAAAGAACCCGTGAACTGCTGCAAAAAGGTGCCCGCACCATCAAGGCTGCGAACAATAATTAGATCCCTTGGGCTATTCCCATGGTGACCAACAACAGCCCTTTCAGCAAACTGCTGCTCCAGCAGCCTCAGGCCAAAGATCACAGTAATGCCCATCACGAAAGCCCCAGCCAGGTGCTGACCAAACAGGATCAGCATTAAACCAGCGGCAATAGGAAGCACGACTTTGTTCATGCTGCTTTCGGCAAGTCCGGATTGATAAAATCCACTCAGACGACAAGTTTATCCAAGGCACCGCGCCTCAGACCTGGCCCAGGGCATAGCGGGTGTTTAGTTCGGTGCTGGCCCCTGGAGCCAATTCGATCTTGCGATCACCGCTCAACAAAGATTGACGGGGGCCACTCCAGGGTTCGATGCAAACCATCGGCCTGGGTGGCTCGGTCCAAAGCACCACCAAATCAAAGGGGTGGCTGGGCTGCAGCTCGAGGCTGGTGCCAGCGGCCCCATCCACCAGGCGCACCGGGCCCGTGGGCCGCACCAGCAGATCAATGCCCGTGGCCAGGCGTTGCATCTGCTCTGCCGTGGAAGCAGGGGCCATGGTCAGGTGATTGAGGCACCCATCGGGCAGCCCCTCAAAGCTCACGCCCTCCAGGCTTGAGAGGTTGAAATAGGGATGCAGGCCGAAGCTGAAGGGCATCGGTGCTTCGCTGCGGTTGGTGACCGTGGTGTTTATTTCGAGGGCGCCGGCGGCAAGCCGCACCTCCATGCTGAGCAGGAAAGCAAAGGGATAGGCCGCCAGGGTTTCTGGGGTGTCGCTTAACTGCAGTTGCACGCCCCGACCATCGGCGAGGGGTTCCATCTGCCAGGGCAACTGGCGCGCAAAACCGTGCTGACCAATCGTGAAGGTGCCCTGGGGCAGGGGCAATTCGTTGTTTGGCAGGCCACCGGTAATTGGAAACAACACCGGGAAGCCGCCCCGCACCGATTGGGCCGGATCGAGGAAGCGCTCCAGATCTAGGTAGACCACCTCCCGATCACCGCAACGCCAGCCGCTGATCAAGCCGCCCCGCTCCGGCACCACCCGCAGTAGGTCGCCGCTGCTGGGATCACTGAACTCCCAATGGGGATAGGGGGTGTCGCGCTGAATCAGGGGCATGGCGATCAGGGCTGGGGGGATTGCTGCCCACTTTGCTGCAGGCGCCCATCGCCGATGGCCTGAAGCAGCATCTGGTAATCAGCTTCTGCCTGATCGGCATGGCACAAAGCCTGCCCAACCAAAGCCTTGGCAAATAATTTAGGTTCTCCGATATGGGCACTGATTGCCCGGCGATCGCCTGAACGGGCATGGGCCTTGGCCAGGGTCCAGCCGCAGAAACGGCCGTAATCACTCAGCCCATCGGCATCCAGGCAGGTCACATCAACAGACCCTTTCCAGTCGCGGAAATGGCGCCAGTAGATATGAAGCCCCTCTGGCGTAGTTGTCCAGCCTAGGAAGGCATCGCTCGCGGTTTGCATCAAGCGCTGACCCTCCACCACCCGTTGGCCCTGGTGCTCAGGGCCGCCCTTGGGGAGGTAGGGCGCCAGGACCGATGGCTCGGCTTGCTTGCCCTGCAACACCAAAACATCGTCGGGATGGCTGCCCACAAGCACCCCAACGGCACAGCGGGTGCCAACTGATCCGACGCCCACCGCCTTGAGCGCTGCATCTACAAAGCGAAACTGCGACATCACCCGCCTCATCTCCGGACGGATATTTGACAAATACTGCTCGTACATCACATCAAAGCGCTGCTGAAAGATTGCCCCGCCGCCCCACTGCTCAGACAGCTCTTCATAACGCCAGATCAGGGGTGGATCATGGCGAAAGCGCAGCTCCCCATCACTGCCGCTAACGCAGAGCTTGCGCACGGCCTGGCGACTGTCGCGCCTTTTGGCGGCCGCCATCACATCGACCAAATGCTGCTGGAGGGAGCTGCTGTGTTCAGCAATCAATCTCTCCACATCGAGCCGCATCACATACATCTCGATGAACGGCATGGCAGCAAAATTGGCCATTGCCTCGCCATAGGCCCGAATGCTGCGGCGACAAATCTTTTGCTGTTTCTGATCGCCCAAGCCCAAACTGCGGGCCGCGAGTATCAAGCTGGCCGCCAGCCGCTGCAGATCCCACTCAAACGGGCCTGGATAGGTTTCATCAAAGTCGTTGATGTCAAACAGCAGTTGCCGTTCGGACGATGCAAAGAACCCGAAATTCATCAGGTGGGCATCACCACAGAGCTGCACCATCAGGCCGGAGTGGGGCTGACGGCCTAAGTCAGAAGCCATAACCGCCGCCGTCCCCCGGTAAAAGGCAAAGGGGCTTTGGGCCATGCGGCTATGGCGCTCCGGCAAGAGCCAGGGCAAGCGCTGAACTTCCTGGTTGATCAGCAGTTCAATCGGATCGGGGCGCTGGTTCTGCCGTTCGTTAGACACCTTTGCCGGAGCCGGGGCTGCCATCCCATGGTGGAACACTGGCCGGGGCATAGGGCCCAAACTGCACCGCACAGTCAGCGCCACAGCGGGCCCCGAGGGCGAGGGCCTGGGCCACGGGCCAGCCCGCCGCCAAACCGGCCGTCACCCCGGCAGCAAAGCTGTCGCCGCAGCCGTAGCTATCCACCGGCTCCGACGTGAGCGCTACCGCCGCAAAACGGCCGCCGGGCTGACACCAGCCGCCGGCTGCTCCTTCGGTGGCGATCCGCAGTCGCGGTGGCCGGGTAAGGGAACCTTCCGGCACCTGCTCGCCGGGGTCGAGGGCACTGCCGATCAGGGCATCGCATTGCACACCACTGGCCTCCAGCAGTGGCAGCCCCAGCCTGGGCGTTGCCGCAAGCAACTTGGCGCGGCGGGCATGCTGCAGCGCTACCGCATCGGCGGCGGTCAAGAAGACACCATCACACCCTGCCAAATTGCCCCAGGGCAGGGGGTCGGCTGCCACCGGCGTCAGGCGCTCGCCGATCACGGTGATCGTGCGCTCACCCAGCCGGTCCACAAAACTGATGCCCCGGCGGGTTGGTTGATCACGCCAGGCCACGTGCATCTCCAGGCCCAGTTCGCTGAGGCGGGCAACGGCCTGTTCGCCCACCGCATCCCGGCCGAGGGCCGTAAAAAAGGGCACCCGCCGGCCCGTAAGACGGGCCAGTTGCACCGCCACCACGGCACCGCCTCCAGCCGGCTCTTCCAAATAGGCGGAGGCATGGCTGATGCTGCCCGCAATCGGCAGCTGCTCCACTGCCACAAAACTCACCCACTCGACGTGCCCCACCACCGCCAACTTCAGGCAGGCCAGGGCCGGATCAGCAGACATGGCAACCGTGCAACCGCTCCAGCATGAAGCCGGCGTAACCTTTCGGCCTCCATGCCTTGCCGCCCGCCATGCGTGCCCTGCCGCTCCACCTCGAAGCCGGCAGCGATGTGCGCCGCAGCCTTGAGCAGCTGGCGCTCGAGCACCAGGCCAGTGGCTTCGTGCTCAGTGTGGTGGGCAACCTCTCCCGGGCGGCCTTCGCCTGCCCTGGCAAAACCGCGCCCACCCTGCTCCAGGGCGAGCTGGAGATCATCACCTTGCAGGGCACCCTCTCGCCTGGGGGTGTGCACCTGCACCTGAGCTTCTCCGATGCCGAATGCCAGGTGTGGGGCGGCCACCTCGAGCACGGCACCCTGGTGCTTCGCGGCGCCGACCTGCTGGTGGGCCTGCTCGAGGAAAGCCCCAGCCCTGCTGCGGGTGCCACCCAGATGCGGCCCCGGGTGGAGATCGCCACCCTGCCCGGTTGCCCCTTCTCGCGCCGGGCCCTGCGCATGCTGCGCACCCTGGGCATCCCCTTCCAGGAGATCGAGGCGACTGGCGGAGGGTCCGTACCCCAATTGTTCATCGATGGCGTGGCCATCGGCGGCTACGACGCCCTGACCGAGCTGCACAGCCGCGGCGAGCTGGAGCCCCTGCGCGGGCTGTGAGCAGCGGAGAGGTGGCGGCCCTTGCCATGCTGAGCTGCACCCTTACGGCGCCATGAAAGACTCCCTGCCCCAGCGGCTGGATCGCTGGATCGCCAGGGCCGGCATCAACCTTCTGATCCCGCCGTTGATCCTGGTGATTCCCTGGCTACAGGAGTTAGTGGATCAGCTGCTGTTCGGCGGCAAGTGGAACCTGCCGATGGTCCCTGGGGGATCGTTTCTCGGGGTGCTCACCGCGCCCTTCAGCCACGGCGGTTTCGGCCACCTGCTGGCCAATTCCCTGACCTTTCTGCCCCTGTCTTGGCTGGTGCTGCTGCGCGGCCGGCGCGCCTACCTGGCCGTGTGGCTAGGGGTGTATGCCACTGCCATTCCCGTGTGGCTGTTCTGGCCGAACGGCAGCCATGGCCTTTCCGGGGTGGTCTATGGCCTACTGGGCTACCTGCTCATAATTGGCTGGCTGGAGAAGCGCCCCCTATCGCTGGTTCTGTCGGTACTTGCCCTAATCGCCTACGCAGGAGTGCTGCCAAGCCTGCTGCCAATTTTTTCACCGCCAGGCGTCAGCTGGATTGGCCACCTCAGCGGCTTCGCCGGCGGCCTGCTAGCAGCCCTAGCCCTGGCCGATGACGACAAGCCGTAGCGCCGTGGTGGCTCAGCAGAATTAAAGGCAGGTCAGAGAATGGAAGGCATGAAGAAGCAGACCTCAATAAAAAAGCTTGTGCGCAATTTCCTTAGGCGTTGTGTCGATTGGCGCAGTCGGCAGCTGGAAGCCCTGAATGCCCTGGATGGCTTAGCCGAGCGCACTACAAGCCATAGCTCCGGCCCCCGGAGCCGAGAGTCTTTAAACACCCGCCTGATCCGGGTCCACCGGCAGACCTTTCAAATGCAGGGCGGTTCGCCGGGCCCAGAGCAATAGGGGATAGAGGTTCTGGGCTCGCTTGGGGGCGCTAAATAGTTGGCTGAGCAGCTGCAGCAAAGGGTCACTGGGGGCCATGCAGCGGCACAGTTCAGCAATCGCCGCTGCCCCATGCCAGGCCTGATCCCCATCGAGGAGCACCGCGCCAAGGGCCAGATCCAGGCCACGCTGCTTGAGCCGGCTGCGTAGGACGTGATCAGCGCGGCCGTCTCGAATTTCGAGCCCAGGCATCCCGCCCACCAGCTCACTGCGCAGGGCAAAATGACGGCAAAAGGGGCAGCCGCCGTCGTACACGAGCACCATGGTCATTTCTCCATCCTGACCATCGCCACCCCAACGCCGTGACCCAGCTGTTGGCCTTTCTCCTGGCGCTGCTACTGCCGCTAGTAGTGCCGCTGGTCAGCCTGATAGCCGCACCAACGGCGCTTGCCGCTGCTCCAACGCAATACCTATGCGAAGGGGAAGCGCTGACGGCCGAGGAGCACATGGGCGCGGTGGATGCGACGGGAATTCCAAATAGCAATGCAGGCACCGTGCCTGGGGCCTTCATCGTTCTGCAGTGGCGCGAGCTGAGCCTGCAGCTGCCCCGCACCAACAACGCTGGCATTCCCAGCTACAGCGATGGCCGCTGGTGGTGGCAGGCCATCGATCCCAACCACCCCGATTTCTCCCAGCGGCGCGGCGAGTGGGAGAACTTCAGCTGTGAAGCCAATCCGTAGTCGAATCGACAACTAATCCCACCATGGACCGCCTTCCCCCCATAACCCCTGGTGAACTACTCAACGAAGAGTTCCTCCAGCCCCTAGGTGTCAGTCAGTACCGGCTGGCAAAGGCCATAGGCGTACCGGCTTCCCGCATCAGCGAAATCGTTGGTGGCCAGCGCGCAATAACAGCCGACACCGATCTGCGCCTGTGCCGCTATCTCGGCCTCAGCCCCGGCTACTGGTTACGGGCCCAGGCAGCCCACGACACTGAGGTGGCCGTGGTCGAATTGTCAGCAGAGCTAGAACAGATTCAACCCTTGGTTGCCTGCTAACCAGGCACCAATCTTTGGGCATCAGCCACCGGACCCTGGCATCAGCCGCCACAGGGCCAATCCGCCACCGCGGCCCCGTGCTGCCAGCAAGCCCTGTGTATCTCGGCTGATTAAGGCGAAGAAGGGCATCCGCTTCGCAGCGGGCGCGGGCAATTCGCGCTGAAGCAAAACCCTCCCCCCCAGGCCCAGCTCCAGCCGATCAAAGCTGAAAAGCAGCAGCGGTCGGCGGCCCTGCAAGCGGCCTCGGCCGCGAAAGCGGAGCTCCAAAGCGCCAAGGTTCACGGCGTTGCAGAGCAACAGGCCATCGCCGTCTAGATCGATCTCAAGCCTGGCCGCCAAACCGCGCAACAGCCAGCCGCTGAAGGCTGAGGCCCGTTGACTGCCCTTCGGCCAAACCACCTCCAGCTGCCAACAGCCCTGCAATTGCGCTGCCTGCAGACCCGTACCCAGGTGCCGAGCCTGATCCTCGAGGGCCAACAGCTGGCCTGCACTTGGCAATAAAAGTGGCGAAATATCCATTAAGACTTAGTAGCAATAACGGAGAAAAAGGGATCTCCATTTCCACCCACTAAACCCTTTAATCCCTGCGCCCGGGTTTGTTCAGCCAGAAACTCAGGCTTCGACCAGCCCTGGGCCAACAGAACCTCACCCACATATGAGAGATGGTCCTTATCACTGCCATCGGCCCACACCTGGGGCGCCTTGGTAAAAAACATGCGATTTGAGAAAGAAACGATCACCATTCCGCCCGGGCGGGTGATCCGCAGCAGCTCCGCCGCCACAGCTTCTGGATACTGAAGATATTGCCAACCCGCCACAATCAGCGTCACATCAACACTCTCACTCTTCAGGGGAATTTCTTGGTTGAGGTTGAGATTTTGCAGCCAATGGCTATCCAAACGCTTATTGGCAACCAACTCCTGCTCATTGAGACCATGGCCAATTACCCGTTCATAAACGCCATCTTCGGGTAAATGGGATACCCAGCTAGACATCAGATCAAGCACCACAGCTCGAGCTGGAATGCGGTCTTGATATAGCTGGGTTAACCGCTGGCGAAAGGAGCCGTCAAGGTGCTGCACAAAGCGCGGCTGGGCGTAGAAAAGCTGGTCTTCGCTGGAGTCCCACTTACGGCGCTGGGATTCACTGAGAACTTGAACCGCCATCAGCGCCCATCCATTGCAAAGACCATAACTATGGCTGGCAGTCTCGCTGGGCCAGCAAGGCGGCCTGACGCTTGCCATCGCGGTCAATGGGCTGGGCCTCAAAGCCGTCTTCGGTGACGTCAAAACGACCGCTGATGCAATCCAAAGACAAGCGAGCGCTCACATATCGGCCATAGGCGCGGCCCTTACCCTGCTGCATCGCCATGCCAAGACATTGATCCCTCGAACCCCAGATACAGCTCATCGCTCCGAGCACACCGCCGATCAAGTTGGTTGCCACCTGATTAGTGCGGTCGATCTCAAAACGCTGCACCTCATAGAGCTTTCTTCCGGTTGCTAAAAACTCGCCATTGCCGGAATCAGCCAATGGCCTACTAAAGGTTTCACGGGTATCAAAGCTCCAGGTACCAAGGCGTTGGCCAGGGGTGAGCTCCTTCGCAAGCCCTGCGGCAAGGGCCTCAAAACGCTCCTTCGGGTAGCCGTGGTGGCCAGGGGCAATGAACTCGTAATCACCGAGCTCAAACATCAAATTGGCACTGCGGGTAAAGCCATCGATGTCCATGGCGCCGTAACCCAGCAGCGAACCCAATACCTGGCCCGTGCGCCAATCTGCCGCCAATTCCTCCTGTTTCACCGTGAGGGAAAAGCCACTTTTGTAGGGGCCAAGACCCAAACTCCTATTGGCATGGTGTCCCCATTCGTGGGCAAGCACCGCCAGATCCATCGATAACAACTCCTGCTCGCCCAGTCCGCGGGCAGCCTTGACAGCTCGGCGCAGGTCGAGGGCCATGGCAATTTCCTGGCTCTTGGTGCAATAGAGGGCCGTGGGGTGCTTCACCTCAGCACCACCACAGCCGCTAAGTCGTTCTCCCTCAAACAACAACTGGGGTTTAACCAGGCTGACCCCTTGGCCGGCGGCCCTTTCACTCCAATAGCGAAAAAGAAAATCGCTGGCCGCCTGCAGGTAACGGCGGCGCAGGCCGGGGGAGCTTTCTTCCTTGCCAAGACGCATCAGATCGAGGGCCTGGGCCTGGATCGTGGGGGGCTCTTTTACTGGCAGAAGGCGGGGAGTAGCCAGGGCGGCCAATAGGAACGACTGGCCCAGCAGCAGGGTTGGGAACATCAGGGGCCTGGGTTCGTCAATCTTTGCGGGAATCTTTGCGGGAATCGTGGCGGAGGTTGGCCCCGGCAGCCCCCAGGCAGACAAGCCCTGCAGCACCGGCGAGATACCCCAGGGGCACCAGTACAAATGGCTCCCGAAGGCTGCCATCACGGCCGACCTGGCCACCAATCGCCCTAAACCCGACCCAGCAACCAACCATCGCACCGAACAGCACGAGGGAGGTAAGGGCTAGTGGACGAAATTTCATGGGGCCAAAAATCAATTAATAGCGACCATTTAATCGATCACTTAAGGATCACTTAAACGAATAGACCGAGACGGGCTTCAGTTGCCAAGAGGCCTCACCTGCCACCAATTGATAGTTGATTTGCCTAGAGCCACCCGTTGGCTTGGCATTGATATCACCAGGCCTGTAAACAGGGAAACTGCGGGTTAGGCGATTTTCAACCACCTTGAAGGTGTCATGCCCCATGTAGCCAACGGCCATCTTGCCGGCCAGTTCCGGCAGGTTGATTGGGGTAATGGAGCCCGACCCCCTATTCACCGCATAACCAACCACGGAGCCATAGGAGCCACTACCAGCCCCGCTGACAAATACATAGATCTCAGGCAGGCCATTCGAATTCAAATCGGCAACCGCAACCCCACTGATTGATCCATCAATGGTAGTTTGGATTGGAGCCAAGGGCTTCTTAGTGCCCTTGGTTTTAATCGTGAGATCTCGCTGGGAACCTTCACCCTTACTACTCACCGTAAAGGTGATGCCCTGCAGGGAAAGGACTGAAGGATTGGCCACCCCTGCCAAGGCAACCATGGGAGACGCTGCTAAGCCAATTACGGGCAAAAGCATTGCAACACCTGCTGCATAAATGCGGCCCAATTGGCTAGGCGTCGAAAGCTTAATCATCGGGATCTCCTTGTTGCTGAAAGGCGTGGCCATCAATTAATTGTATTCACCAGGCAGGTCGTTTTTACGCACCGTAACCCGGTCGAATCGCTTACCGGAAGCGCGGAGGAGTTCATCGCCTGAAAATTCAAACCCCAGCCGCTTGGCAATCTGGGCCACATCATCGGCCGTGGCCCCAGCCAGCACCTCCTGCTTGAGGGCCCCATCGGCTTGCATGCGGGCCATGAATGCCTTCAGCTGGTCAAGAGACATGGCACTCGCGGGCAGCAAGGGTCAAAACTACAGCAGGTAGATGATCCCAAACAGCACCACCCAGATGCCATCCACGAAGTGCCAGTAGAGCTCTGCGGCCTCCAGGCCAAAATGGCTATGGCTGGTGATTGAACCACCGGGGCGTGCCTGCCACAAAACAATCAGCATCAGCATCACCCCCAAGGTGACGTGCAAGCCGTGGAAGCCCGTGAGCACATAGAAGGTGCTGGCGAACAGGTTGCTGGTGAGGCCAAAGGGAAGGGTGAAGTACTCACGCATCTGGCTCGCCAGAAAGGCAACCCCCAGGGCAATCGTGACCGCCAACCAAAGGCGACAACCGGCCGAATCATCGGCCCGCAGCTGGCGGCCAGCGCGATGGAAAGTGAAGCTACTCAGCACCAGCAGCACCGTATTGATGGTGGGCAGGAGCAGCTCCAATTCATAAATCCCGCCGGGGGGCAGCGGGTTTACGGCGCGAAAGGTGAGGTAAGCGGCAAACAGACCCGCAAAGGTCATGCCATCGGCCACCAGGAACAGAACCAGGCCATAGAGCCGGAAATCACCGTGCTCCTCGTGCTCTCCGTGCTCCCCGTGGCCAGCACCCCCTAGGGAGGCATCCAACCCAGAGCTGGGGGTTTCACTGGTGCTGCCAATGGTTGTCATGGTGAAACCTCCTTGCCATAGCCGTAAGGGTGCAGCACATGGGGGGCGGGCCCATGCCAGTTTTCAACGGGGGGCGGTGAACTGGTGAGCCATTCAGGGGTAAGGGCACGCCAGGGATTGTCTCCAGCCTCCTGGCCCCGGTAGTAGCTCATCACCACGTTGATCAAGAAGGGCAGGGTGCTGAGGGCCATCAGCAGGGCGCCGACGCTGCTGATTTGGTTCAACAGGGTGAATTGGGGGTCATACTCAGCTACCCGGCGAGGCATGCCATTCATACCGAGCCAATGCTGGGGGCCAAAGCAAAGATTGAAGCCGATGAAAGTGAGCACAAAGTGCAGTAAACCCAGCTTTTCATCCAACATCTTGCCGGTGAACTTCGGATACCAGTGGTAAACCGAAGCAAAGATCACGAAGACCGTGCCTCCGTAAACGATGTAGTGGAAGTGGGCCACCACAAAATAGGTGTCGTGGACATGGACATCAAAAGGCACTTGAGCCAAGGCAACCCCGGTGATGCCGCCCAAGACAAAATTGACAATGAAGGCACAGGAAAAAAGCATTGCGCTATTGAGGGCAATCTTTCCTCCCCATAGGGTCGCAAGCCAATTAAAGAATTTAATGCCCGTGGGCACGGCGATAAAGGCGGTGGCAATCGTGAAGAACAACCTCATCCAGGGAGGGGTGCCACTGGTAAACATGTGGTGGGCCCAAACAATTAGGCCCAGAAAAACAATTGCCATAATCGAATACACCATGGTGGTGTAGCCAAAAAGGGGCTTGCGGGCATGCACGGGCAATATTTCACTGACCAAGCCAAATGCCGGCAGCACCATTATGTAAACGGCAGGGTGCGAGTAGAACCAGAAAAGATGCTGGTACACAACCACGTTGCCGCCTAGGCCTGGATTAAAGAAGCCCGTGTGGGCAACTATGTCGAAAGCAAGCAAGATCAATGTGCCCGCAAGTACTGGCGTGGAAAGAACCACCAAAATGCTGGTTCCCAGCATGGCCCAGCAATACATCGGCAGCTGCATCAGCTTTAGGCCCGGTCTACGCAGCTTCAGGATAGTGGCGATGAAATTAATGCCGCCCAGAATCGAACTGCCCCCAAGAAGTATCACGCTGAATATCCAGATCAGCTGGCCTGCAGCGGGAGTGGTCAGGCTCAGGGGTGGGTAGGCGGTCCAGCCCGACTGGGCCGCACCCGTGATGAAGTAGCTAGAAATCAACATCAGCCCCGCCGGGGGAATCAGCCAAAATGCGACCGCATTAAGGCGCGGGAAGACCATGTCGCGGGCACCCACATAAAAGGGGATTAGGTAATTACCAAAGGCACCGTTGACCACCGGCACAATCCACAGAAAAATCATCACCGTGCCGTGGAGGGTGAGAACCTCGTTGTACGACTCACGATCAAGAAAATCGGAAATCGGCGTGGCCAGCTCGGTGCGGATCATCCCCGCCAGCACCCCACCAACAAAGTAGAAAAAGAAACTGGTAACCAGATATTGGATACCAATCACCTTGTGATCGAGGCTGAAGCCGAAATAACGACGCCAACCACCCTCGGCTTCATGGGCCAAAGGAGCTGGTTGGGAGCTGGTGAAGGCCATGGCTGGGGGAAGGGCTTAGGTGGCTACTGGATTAGGGCTGTTCTGCTGCACCCACTGTTCAAAGGCATCGGGTTCCTGCACCACCACCGATGTGCGCATGCCGCCGTGGTACGGCCCGCATAATTCAGCGCAAATAACCGGATAGGTGCCGGCCTTGGTGGGCGTAAACGACAGCACCGTTGGCTGTCCAGGGATGACGTCTTGCTTGAGTCGGAATTGGGGCACCCAGAAGGCGTGAATCACGTCGTTGGCCTTGAGATGCAGCTCCACCGGCTGCCCCATCGGCACATGCAGCTCACCGCTGGTGATGCTGCTATCGGGGTAGCTGAAGATGAAGGCGAATTGCATCGCTGTGACATCAACCTGCATGGTGGCCGCCTCGCCAGAAGCCATGCCAATGCCAGCCCAAACCCGCTCTTCTTTGCCAGCACTGGCATGCATGGAGCCGTGGTCGCCGAGGGAGCTCATGCCGCCCATCCGCTCGTAAATGTTGTAGCTGTACAGGCCCACAAACAAGACGACTACCGCTGGAATTGCCGTCCAGACAATCTCCAGGGGCAGGTTGTCTTCGACGGCGGAACCGTCACCCATATCACCACTGCGGCGCCTAAAGCGCACCAGGCTGTAGATCAACAGACCGCACACCCCCACAAACAGCATTGTGCCGATGCTGAACAGCACCCGAAACAGCTCGTCGTAGAAGGGGGCATTGCTGCTGGCCTGCACCGGCAGCATCGAAACGTTGTTACCAACCCAAAGGCCGAGCAAAACAATCGCTATGCCCAGCAAGGCTGTAGTTGCCGACGTCCGCAGGGAAGACAAGGCCGAAAAGCTTGAAGCTGGACCAGGCTAGGCAGGCCCTGCCGTTAGAGCAGAGCCGGTTTTAAGAATGTGTTGAAGGACCCACTCAAAATTGGGGCTTCAGCCGCCGGCGGCAAAGGTGGCAAGCACTGCCACCGAGAGAAACATCCCCGGCAGGAGCAGCAGCACCAACTGGCCCAGGTCGTGGGTGGTCATGGTTTGTTGGGGGCAATTTTTGGTTGGCGCCCATTTCTGGAAGGCATGGCCAGGCTAGGCAAGATCGGGGCGGCGGCAAGTAATCAGAAAATCAATCAGGCCACCAGTGGGGCCATCAATCCGGCAGTCAGCTGGCCAATCAATAGTGAAAACAGTTGTTGAGGGATTGGTTCAAGGGCCTTGGTCCTTCCTTAGCTGTGGTAGCCCCAGCCCCCCAGCCCATGGACCGCCATCAGGCCTACCAGCTCCGCTGCACCCTGAGCTTTGGGGACATCTACGGCCAAATCCTGATCTGGATGATCGTGATCTTTGCCTGCCTGGCGACCGCCCTAGCGCTGATGGGGGCAAACAATCCGATCTTCGCCCTACTGGCGGTGGGCGTCATCCTGGTGCTTTCGCTGCCATTTTTACTTTTTGCCTTCACTACAACCCTGCTCAACCACATCGCCCTTGATCCAGCAGGGCAACCAGAGCAAGCCTCCTAAAGCTGGCATCAGGAGGGTTCAAACCTGCCATCTGGTGGCAAATCGATGGCCACCAGCATCCAACCAACCAAACCCTGGCGGGCCAGGGTGAGGGCCAGGGGTCGTTGCTGTCGATCCTTGAGCCTGACCACAAACCTATTGGGAGAGCTGTAACCCATGCTCGTGCTGGCCAACAGCTGGGCCAACCCCCATGGAGAATCGGCAGCCCTGGGATTTTGATCCGCCTGCTGACTCACCCTGGCCCTAATCCCATCCGGGGTTGCCAAGCTTTCCACCGCCGCATCAACTACCGGGCCCATCACCAGGTTCGCCAAGCCCAGCAAGGGATTTGCCCCTGGCTGTTGCTGGCCGCTAAGCCGATACAGGGCCACCTGCCTGGCTTCGCCCTTTAGGGATGAGCGCAGGGCAGGGAAATCGATATAGCTGCTGACCTTGGACCCATTGCCCTGGGCCAGGGCCAGCCCGCAATCGGCCAGGGCAAAGATCGGGCTGCCCCCATAAATGGTGGCGGCAGTACCTACCGCCAGGGCAACCAGACGACGATTAGTACGTTGCGAAAAAATTTGACGGCTCATCTGCCGTTTAGGAGGCGAAAAATCCGCACCCCCTGGGTGCCGCCCTTTTTGTCGTTGGAATTAAGGCTTGGCTTGAGTCTGGTGCTAGGAAGCTCTCGCTGGGGCCTCACCCCATGCACCCGCAGGGCTTGGACATGCAGCGACACCGCCGCCGCCAATAGGGCCACAAGTGCCAGGGCGATGCGCAGGTTGCCATTGGGCTTATGCATGGAATCAACTCAATAGCCGCTGTAGCCCATCATTGAGTTGTAGCCCTCCTCTGGGTCAAACTCGTTCCAGCCAGGGCTTGCCTGGTCAAACAGGCCATAGCGAGCTGCCTCGTCATCATCGCGGGTATTGCCGGTTGGGCGGGTATCACAGCTCACCGCACCCCCAGGCAGGGATTGGCAGTTGTCAAACACCACTCCGGCCCTTGCCGGCAACAGCCCAGCCAAGGGAAACAGTCCAGCAAGAAGCAGCAGAGGAATCAGCAGTACAGGCATGAATGATGATGGCGCCGACTTCGATCCTGCAGCGATGTACACCGACTGGACCGCCGTCATCCTGCTCCTTTTGACGGCAGCCCCCCTGGCCGCGGTTGTGGCGACGGCAACTTTCTTTATCTGGCGACAGAAGAAGGCGAAGCGTTGACCCTCGGCAGCCGCCCCTGCAGCACCGCTGCTGTGGTCATCGCCGGGTAGGAACCAGGCACCTGGCCCTGGCCTAGGCACTCAAGGCAGGTGCGGTAGCTCTGCTCACCGAGCCGGAGATTGCCGCTGCCGCCGCAATGGCTGCATGAGTTCATGAAATTGCGCCCCATTCAGACTGTGTTTTGCGTTCCACACAGTGTGGCGGCAATTTGCCCCTCCGATCCCGAAACCTTCCTTAAGTCTTGGCGCCTGAAGCGGCGCCGTCACTAGAAGCTCTCAGGCACGCATCGAGGCAGCTGGGGGTCAGCTCCTGGAGCAGTTCGGCCGCACTGAGGCGGGCCCCTTGCGGCACCAGCCCCGCGCTGGCGGCCAGCAGCCCCACCACGGCCGGGGCATCCAAGCCCTGGGCCCGCAAACCGGCCAAGCCTTCAGAACCCTCTCGCTTGCTGAGGCGCTGGCCCTGGCCATCGCGCCAGAGGGGCAGATGGCCGTAGCGAGGAGGAGATGCCCCCAGCCGGGCCATCACCGCCACCTGGGCTGCCGTTGCCCCCCAGAGATCGGAGCCCCGCAGCACATCGCTGATGCCCAGGACCAATTCATCCACCGCCGTGGCCAGGTGATAGGCCAAAAACCCATCGGCTCGCCGCAACACCACATCCCCCACGGCCTGGGGGCCATCCAGTTCGCCGGGTGGGCCGTAGCGCTCCTGCCAGCACAAAGCTCCGGCGGGCAGCCGCAGTCGCCAGCTGGGGCAGCGCCCCTGCTCCATGCCCCACCCCAGGGCCAGCTCCCGGCAGCTGCCTGGATAAACGCCGCCCAGGCCATGGGGAGCGGAGATATCAGCCAACATCCTGCGGCTACAACGGCAGCCATAAAGCCAGCCCTGGCGCCGCAGGCCTGAGAGCACGGAGCCATAGATCCCCCGCCGCTCGCTTTGCCAGAGCACGGATCCATCCCAGGCCAGGCCCAGCCAGAGCAAATCCGCCTGGATTGCCTCGCTGGCTCCAGGCCGATTGCGAGGGGTGTCGAGGTCGTCGATGCGGAGCAGCCAGGCTCCCCCCTGGAGCCGGGCCTCCAGCCAGCCGAGCAGGGCGGTGCGCAGATTGCCGCAGTGCATGGCACCGGTGGGGGAAGGGGCAAAGCGGCCCCGGTAGCCCTGCTCACGCTGCCGCAAACCAGCCGAGACCTGTTCCGCGAGGTGCTGGGGCAACAGCGGCAAGAAAGAAGCCATAAAAAAGCGGCCCCAAGGGGCCGCTTGAAGTTAGGTCTGGCTGGGAGCTAAAGCTTCCAGAGGGTTAAATCAGCCTTGAACGCGGTCCTTGAACATCTTGCCGGCGGTGAAGGCGGGCACGCGCTTGGCGGGGATCTTGATCTTTTCGCCGGTCTTAGGGTTCAGGCCCTGACGGGCAGAACGCTCGCGGGGCTCGAAGGAGCCGAAACCAAGGATCGAGACCTTTTTGCCTTCGACCACGGAATCAATGATGGTTTCGATTGCTGCATCAACCACTTGAGAAACATCGGTCTTGGTCAACTCGGTGCGGGCGGCCACGAGATTGACGAGGTCAGCTTTGTTCATGGGACGGGGGAAACCTGTTGGGGGGCTAGTGAGCCGTTTGTCAGCGCGCCAATGGTATGGGCCTTCACCTAAGACGGCAACTCAAATGCGGGTCACAGCAGTGCTTTTGGTCACAATTTCCGCAAAAAGGCAACTGAAACCATTCGGCCCTGGATCTAATTAACTGCTCCCCCCTAAGCCGACAAATCCAGTTGGGCCAAGGCTTCTGCCCCATTGAGCACCAGCTTCTCGCCCCGCAGCGCCCCCAGGGCGCCGCCGCAGGCAATCCATTGCGGACTGTTGCTGGGTAGCCAGCTGGTTAGTCTCCACAAGCTGGCAAGTTGCCGCGGCCAGTGGAAGGTGCGGGCCGTTCGCAGGGGCTGGAGCTGGCCCGGAGCGACGGGCAAAAGCAGGCGCCCGCAGAAGAGTCCATCGACTTCCCCGACCTGGCAGTGCAACACAGATGCACCCGGCGTGGGCCCCGGGGTCCAGAGCAGCTCTAGCCCTGGGCCCAGGCTGTATTTTTCGGCAAAGGTGAGGCAAGACTCAATACCTGGCAGCAGGTAGGCCTCCTGCTCCTGCACCACCACCTGCAAGCCCAGGGCCTCCTGCAGCCGGCGGCAGCGGCCGTGGCCCTCCCGGCTTGTCAGCACCAGCCTTCCTGGCCCCTGTTCAGAGCTGCGCTGGCGCAAAAAGGCCAAATTGGCCTCGGTGTAGCCGGGGCAATCCACCAGCAAATCGCCGCTGCAGCCGATCTGCCCGGCTTCCAGCAACCAGCTGCTGCCCCCCTGGCTATCGCGGCTGGGGGCAAACAACCAGAGGCCAGGGCGCACCTGTTGGGGCGGCCGGCCGGGATCTAAGGCAAGGGTTTGCACAACAACAGGGTCGCACCGGCTGGAGCTTGCCTAAATTGGGATCCCCAGGCCAGGCCTGTTGTCTGCTCCCCACCCCCCCATCCACGTAGGACAGCCCTGGCCGCTTGGGGCGAGCACAACTCCGCGGGGAGTCAATTTTTCTGTGGTGGCGCCCCTGGCCACCCACATCGAACTGCTGCTCTTTGCCCACGCTGATGCCAGCGAGCCAGAGCGGGTGGTGGAGCTCGACCAAAGCCATCGGTCCGGCGACCACTGGCACGTGGAGGTTGAGCAGGTCGGCATTGGCAGCTGCTACGGCTATCGAGTTTTTGGCCCTTTGCAGCCCGGTGGCCACGGCTTCAACCCCTCCAAGGTGCTGCTCGATCCCTGTGCCCGCGCAATTGCCGGCTGGCTGGGCTACGAGCGGGGGGCGGCCGTAGGGGCAACCCCGAACACCGCCAGCTGCCTGAAGGGGGTGGTCACAGAGCGGGATCGCTTCGACTTCACCAACGCGCCACGCCCGCGCCACAGCTGGCAAAAAAGCGTGATCTATGAGCTGCACGTGGGCGGCTTCACCCAAGGCGAGGGCTGCCCCGTGCCGGCGGAACGCCAGGGCAGCCTGCTGGGCCTAATCGACACCATCCCCTACCTCAAAAAACTCGGCATCACCACGCTGGAGCTGTTGCCGGTGATGGCCTTCTGCCCCCATGACGCTCCAGCAGGTCGGCAGAACTACTGGGGCTACAGCCCCTTGAGCTGGATGGCCCCCCACCCCGGCTACCTGCTGGGTGACAACCCCTGCGAAGGCCGCCAGCAGATGCGCCAACTGGTGAGCGCCTGCCACCAGGCCGGCCTGGAGGTAATTGTGGATGTGGTCTACAACCACACCACCGAGGGCAACCAGGCGGGTCCCACCCTCAGCTGGCGGGGGTTTGGCGACCGCCTCTACTACCAGCAAAACGCCAAGGGCTACTACCAGGACGTGAGCGGTTGCGGCAACACCATTGCCGCCAATCGGCCCCTGGCCAGGCGCCTAATTCTGGAATCGCTGCGCTGCTGGGCCACCGAATTGGGGGTGGATGGCTTCCGATTTGACCTCGGCATTGCCCTTAGCCGTGGCGAAGACCTGACCCCCCTCGAAAACCCACCTTTGTTTGAGGCGATGGAGGCCGACCCAGACCTCAGTGATCTCAAATTGATCAGCGAACCCTGGGATTGCGGTGGCCTCTACAAATTGGCCGACTTCCCCGCCAAGCGGGTCTCCACCTGGAACGGCCGCTTCCGCGACGACACCAGGCGTTTCTGGAATGGCGATGAAAAATCCTGCTGGGCCATGGGCCAACGTCTTCTCGGCAGCCCAGACCTATTCACCAAGGGGCCCGTGCGCCCCGGCCAGGGCATCACGTTCCTCACCGCCCACGACGGCTTCACCCTGGCCGACCTGGTCAGCTACAGCCGCAAACACAACCTGGCCAACGGCGAAGACAACAGAGACGGCGACAACCACAACAACAGCGGCAACTGGGGGGCCGAGGGACCGAGTTGTGACCCCGCCATCGTGGCCCTGCGGGAGCGGTTGCTGCGCAACCTGCTCAGCTCCCTGCTGCTTGCCCCAGGCGTGCCGATGCTCCTGATGGGCGATGAGGTGCGGCGTAGCCAAGGCGGCAACAACAACACCTGGTGCCAAAACAACCCCATGGGCTGGATGCACTGGCAACCCAACGCCAGCGACCAGGCCCTACACACCTTCCTGCAACGGCTCTTGGGGTTGCGGGCCCACCTGGCGGGCCTGATCAATCCCGAAATACCCCACCCCGAACGGGGCGCCCGCCAACCGGCCCAGGCCGGTGAGATCTGGCACCAGTGGCATGGGGTGGAAATCAATCAACCCGACTGGGCTGGCTGGTCCCACACCCTGGCCTGGAGCCTGAACCAAAGTCCTGCTGGGCCACTGTTGTGGTGCGGGATGAATGCCTATGGCAAAGCCATCCATTTCGACCTGCCGGTGTGCCCATCCGGATGGGTGCGGGTGATCGACACAGCCCTGCCCGCCGGCGAAGATTTGCCCCAAGAGCCGATTCCCTGGCGCGCCCCAAGCGCCCCGCTTCAGAGCCGCAGCCTGGTCCTACTGATGGCAGCCCCACTGATGCAGGGGGTAAGGCTCTAAAAGCGGGCGGGGCTCAGGCAGGGGCCAGGCCCTACTGCAGAGGTGGAAGAGAAAGCAGAGAGATAAACAAACGTTCCGGGCGTCCTGGCAAGGGACGGAACCCCATCGATAGGTAGAAGCGCTGGAGGTGGGCCCGTTTTGATTCCCCAGCATCAGCCGCCACATCAAGCAGCATCAGCCGTACACCCAGAATCTGACCTGCCCTTTGGCTCTGCTGCAGGGCATCCACCAGCAGGATGCGACCCAGCCCCTTGCCCTGGTGGCTCCGTTCGACAGCGAGGTGGCTCAGATAAATGCCTGGGATCAGGCTGGAGCGAGGAGCTCGCAGCGCAGCAGCGGGGGGAACATCGGCCACACCAATGGCATGGGCATTGATGGCGTAGAAGCCCAGGCAGGCCCGAGATTCGCCTGCATGGGCGGCGTCAGTGGCCACGTAGAGCCTGGTGTAGCCATCACGCTGCTGACGCTTGGCAGTGCGGCGTAGGAAGTTGTCCTGGCTGTCGCTGCCGCAACGGAAGTGCTTGGTGTCGTGAATACCAGGGTCAAAGGCTTCGATCCGATAGGCCACCGGATCAGGGGCGCACGACCTGGTTCTCGTGCAACCGCCAGGCTTCGAGCAAGGCGTTCGTTGGCGTGGTTTCTTCGTCGAGGGCGGAGAGCAGGGCCTGGTGATCGATCTGGTTGAGCAGGGTCTGCTGCTTGCTGCTGAGCAGCTCCTGGGCACGGGTATAGGCCGCCATCACCACAAAGGCGGAGGCCTCGACACCCATAAGGTCTGCGGCCGCCTCAATACTGGCTTTTACCGAAGGCTTGGTGCGCTGGTCCATGCGAGCCGAGCGGGGCTCTTCGATAACTTCGATGGCCGCATGGAGCGCAGCCTCAACCGGCGACACGGCTTCCTAGCAATTAACCCGCTAATTGTACGGCGAACAGCCGTACGCGGCTGAATCATTACCTCGCTAATTCTCCACCTCGCAACAGCCCTGCGGACACTGGCCCACAAAGACCTTTTAACTAAGCGGGCGGCGGGAATCGAACCCGCATCATCAGCAGCTGACCGGTAGATCCTCGAGCGCCTCGGCCCTTATTCAAGGAATTGAGCCCTACCTTGAATAAGGTCAGGGTGTATTTAAGGTTCTCCCCAGGGAGGCTCCATGCGGCGCGCTGTGAGGGCATTCGTGCCGGCGCCATTACCACCGAAGCCACCTGTGGTGCTGGAAGTTCCGCTGCAGACCCTGCATGAGCAGGCCGCGTTGGAGCAGTTCATTCACGGCGGGCCCGAGGGCGAGCACACCCTGCCGGTGCTGTTCCGCGTCGACGAGGCACGATTGATGGGGCTAGGCCGTTCCGGGGTGAGTGTGCAGCAGTGCTACAGAACCCTGCGCCAGCGACCGCTCACCAGCATCAACCAGCTCAGGGAGTTGAGTGGGCTGAGTTTTCCAACGGTCAGCAAGGCGATCGAAACCCTGGCGGGCCTAGGCATCGCCCGGGAAATCACTGGAGGGCGTCGTAATCGGCTGTTCGCCTATGACGCCTATCTGGCGATCCTCAGCGAAGGCACCGAACCTCTCTGATCACTCTGCCCAAACCCCCGATCTGAATAGGGCCGATCCTGATGCGCCCCACCTCGACGCCGGAGGGAGAGCGTCTTGATCCCGATCAGGGACTGCCCGCTCTGCTTCTGCAGCTGCCCGAGTGCGACTACAAACCCGGCTAGGCCAGGCACGTGTGGGCTGCCCGCCAGCGCAGCACTTAATCCCTGACTGGCTTGCTGCCTGCTCCCAGGAGTTCAGCCTCCAGGCCCAGCTGTTGGGCCGCGGCCACAAACGGAGCATCCAGGCTGCAGAGGGTCGCGCCACGGCCGCTGGCGATGGCAAGGTGCAGGGCATCGGCCGCTCGCAGGGTCGTGCTCCAGCCGCGCAGGCAGGCGTTGGCATTG
>NZ_JAGQBV010000042.1:0-19891 GCF_024345815.1 Cyanobium sp. HWJ4-Hawea
CACCCTGGTCTGCGTGCCAATTTTCTGGAGTGGTGGCGTGATCACCAGGCTGGAAGGCGGTCTGCTCTTGGGGCTCTATGGCCTCTATCTGGTGGAGCAATTGGTGCTGAATATGCTCCCCGCGGCATTGGATGAATTTCGGCTGGTGGTTTTGGTGGCGGTTCTGCCGGCGGTGCTGGTGTGTGTCACCTGGAGCGCCTTGGCCTGGAGGCGGAAATCCCGGGCTACTTAGGCGGGGCTATAATAATCGCTGATAATGTCTAGTGAATTAAAAGCATTATGCTTACAGTTTCTGAGTACTTAGTTCAGCGATTTGTTGATCTTGGAATAGATAAGGCTTTTGGGATTCCTGGAGACTTCCCGTTTCCGATTCTTGATGCCATAGAAGCATCAGATGATCTTCAGTGGATTGGTTGTGTAAGCGAACTGAATGCCGCTTACTCTGCAGATGGATATGCGCGAATGCGCGGGGCTTCATTTTTATGCACTACCTATGGCGTGGGTGAGCTGAGTACCATTAATGGACTGATGGGCAGCAAAGCCCATCGCCTCCCAGTATTTATTGTTGTCGGATCTCCATGCAGACGAATTGTCCACCAAAAGCTCAGTACTTACCATACTTTTGGTGATGGAAACTATGGCGATCACGAGCATATTATTGAATCGGCTTGCTGCGTTAAAGCGATATTGACAGCAGAGAATGCGGTCGAAGAAATCGAACGGGCGATCCGCATGGCCTTGTCTAAATGCGAACCCGCTTACATTTTGCTCCCCCAAGATGTAGGTCTTATGCCCGTCAGCGGCACAAAATACTACAGGGAGAATCTGAGTAGTCTTAGGCGAATGAAAAGTAGTGGAGCTGAGCTTGATGCGGCTGCGAATACAATTGCCGACAAATTAAATGCTAGCTCTAGCCCAGTCTTGCTGCCATCCACACTTTGCGCTCGGCTTGGATTGTCGAGCAAAATTGAGCGATTAATTAACCAACTTAATTTGCCCTTTGCAGTGGCACCGCTAAACAAGGGTTTCCTAGACGAAAGCAGCCCTCAGTTTCTGGGAATGTATTCAGGAATAGAGTCGACACCAAAAGGGGTGCAACAAATTGTCGAAAGTGCAGATCTAATTATTGAGCTTGGCTCCCAAGTAAATGAGCATGTCAATACAGGCTTTTGGACCTCCCGCATCCCAAGCAGTAATCACATATGCATTCATGATTTCTGGGTGCAGGTTGGTGATCACATTTTTGTCGATGTAGCGATGGAAGATCTTGTCGATCGCCTGATCGTCTTATTAAGCGGAAGAATCAATGAAGGCCCAATATGCGAGACCTACGAGTTTTTGCCGTCTGGGGGAGGCCCAAGTGAAAAAATCTCTTCGAAAGCTTTCTATCCAAGACTTCAGAATATGCTTAAATCTGGGGATATTCTTGTTATAGAGGCTGGTAGCTGCGAAATACCTCTCTTGAGCATGAAGCTACATAAAGGTGTGCGAGCGGAAGCCCAGGTTCTGTGGAGTTCGATAGGTTGGGCTGGTCCTGCTGCGATGGGTATCGCAATGGAAAACCCGTCTCGCAGAACAGTTTTGGTAAGTGGCGACGGTGCACACCAGGAAACAATGGGCACGATCGCGACGATGGGCTTCCATGACGTTAAGCCAGTAATATTTATACTGAACAATGGCACCTATGGCTGTGAAAACACTATCTGGAAGCCCGGCAGAAATCAATACAACGATATTGCTTCCATCAAATATAGCCGCCTTCCTGAGGTGTTAGGCTGCAAGGCCTGGCATTGCCGGCAGGTTGCGACACTTGGAGAGCTTGAAGATGCCATCAAGCATATATCTAATAATCCAAGTCAAGCGGCATATATCGAGGTCATGATTCCCTCATCCGAGAATGTTCCATTGCCCAAAGAGGCCCTGGATATGCTTTTCAAGCTGGAGACGCCCAGCGTTTCGAAAGCATAGTGCAATTCAGGGGAAAAATATTAATCACTTGAGGATGATGTTTTGTATAATGGGGAAATTGAATATCCGGTAAATCCAGCTTGCCCGAGCCTCGACGATCTCCCGCGCTGGATCAGCCGCCTGCGCAATCGTGTGATCAGTCGTGTGTTTCGTGATCCTGGAGGAAGCTGCCAACCAACACCTGCCTTCACCACTGTTTGAAGAAGTGGGCCTGCGTTTTCTGGTGACTCTGCCCTTAGTTGAATACAACACTTCAGCCCAGGGCAGAGTCGGTCAAGGGGGGCAGAGTCAGGGGCAGAGTCAGGGGCAGAGTCAGGGGCAGAGTCAGGGGCAGAGTCAGGGGCAGAGTCGCTGGGTGAGGGCAGACTCCCTCATCTGGTGTTGCAAGCTCTGGCAGATGGCCCATTGAGCAAGTCTGAAATGCCCATGCTCTCGGACGAGATTCCGTCTCAGGGGCCCTTAACCGAACGATTCGCCAGCTCCTGGATCAAGACGAGATCGGGTACACCTTGCCGGATATGCCCAGAAGTCGGCTGCAAAAGTATCGCCACCTCAAGCCCCATTAATGGCTGCCTTCTTCTGTATTTTGATGTTAGAAGGTTTACTCATCGGTAGACATCTCTTCGATGGCCAACCTTGACAACGTCGACAACACGCATCTCATCATCGACGGAGTAAATGACCCGATAGTTGCCCTGTCGGACACGATAAAGATTAGGCCTGCCTGCGAGCTTTTCAGACCCTAAAGGCCGTGGATGCGTGGCTAGTGATCTAATCTTCTCAATCAACCGTGCCAACGTCGCCTTGCCTGATACCGCTTGGAGTTCTTTGGCAGCTGATGACTTAATCGAGAGACTATATTCGGCCACTATTTCTTAGGCTTGTGACAAACTCTTCGAAGCCATAGCTTGACTCAGCTTGCCTCTGATCAGCATCTCTCAAGTCATCAGCATCTTCTGCCAATGTCATGCGCACTGCTTCGTTGACCATGTCCGACATTGAGCGGCTACATGCAGCAGCTCTTAGACGCAGTGCACGATGAACATCCGCGTCGAAGTAGATGGTGGCCCGTTTTGCTTCATCCATTTCTCGACTTTAGCACTTTAACGTCAAGACGTCATGACGGCGGCGCTTCATGCTTGCTTCTGATCCTTTTCGCGTCCCCCATTGGCATCCCGTTTCAGTCGGATTCCTAATAATGGCCATTTATTGAGGATCCTGTTAATTTCTATTTATTGAGAATCCAAGTAGGTAATGGCCGCAGGAGAGCAGGTGATCCGCGCCCCTGCCCAGTTGGGGCCGCTTCTCAAGGGTGTCCGGCGGCAGCAGGGGCTTAGCCAGCAGGAGCTGGCCCTCAAGGCCGGAGGCACCAGCCAGGCCCGGCTCTCCCAGCTGGAGCTGCAACCGGGGCGCCTCACCCTGGAGCGCTTGCTGTTGATCCTGGCCGCGCTCGATCTCGAACTGGTGGTGCGGCCCCGGGAGAGCAGCGTCGATCCGGCCGAGTGGTGATGGGCAGGCCAGCGCGGGCACGGATCCAGATCCACCAGAGCAGGGCCACCGGCACCATCGCCAGAGCGAAGAAGGCCAGGCTAGTGCCGCTAGCATTGATAGCAACCTGATGGGCAAGCATGGCTGACCTGCTGGTGAGAGGTGTGGAGGAGGCCTTGGTGCGAGCCTTGAAAAAGCAGGCTGGAGAGCACGGCCGCAGCGCCGAAGCGGAGCACCGGGCCATTCTCAAGGCGGTGTTATTGAGCCCGCCCCGCCGCAAATTGGCCGATCTGCTGGCCGCCATGCCGGATGTAGGTCGCGACGAGGATTTCGAGCGTCGCAGCGAGGCCGGGGACGACACCGATGTATTTGCTTGACACCAATGTGATCAGCGAAGCCCGCAAGGGTTTACGGGCCGACCCGGGGGTGCAGGCTTTCTTCGGCGCGGTCAGCGACCAAGACCAGCCGTTATTTCTATCGACTATCACCATCGGTGAACTGCGCCGTGGCGTGGATCTGATCCGCCGCAGAGGCGACGCGGCCCAGGCCGATGCGCTGGAGCAATGGCTGGCTGTGCTGCTGGAGGCCTACGGCGAACGGGTCCTGGTGCTCGACGCGGAGGCCGCTCAGCTCTGGGGACGGCTGCGGGTGCCGCATCCCGAACATGCGCTCGACAAGCAGATCGCGGCGATCGCACTGCTGCATGACCTCACGGTGGTGACCCGCAACACGGCTGATTTTCTGCCAACGGGCGTGGCCTTGCTGAATCCCTTTCAAGGGCCAACCGAGCCTGCCCCATGACCACAACCCGAACCCGATTTTTAATGGACTTAGTCCATGGCTAAACCAAGCCAGTCAATGGCAGGGGGCGCCATGCAGGGGGATCCCATGCGAGTGGTGAACGTGCACCAGGCCAAAACCCATCTGTCGCGAATGATGCCCCTGGCGGCGCCGGTTCCCCAGCGCATCCCTGGCCGGTTACGCAGCCGGGGCCCCCTCAGCCAGCCCAACGTGCTGCTCGAACCCACCGACCCCAGTGAGCTGGAGCTCTGGGAGTTGAGCCCCCTGCTGCCTTAGGTGCCACGCTTTGGTGTGGTGGCGGTGGATTGATCCCGATCCCCAGCTCTCCACCTTCCCCTGCCAAACCCTCTGGTGAGATCCAAAAGATCCAAGCAGATTCGCCTTTGAGATCGCTTTACTTTGCTTTGTTTTAGGCATTCTATAACCGCCTGCTTAGTAGGTTGGCATTGATAATGCGTGCACTTGGTAAGCCAGTTTTGATGCTTTGTGTGGATACAAAAAAGATTTACTCTGCCTATCTTTCTCATTGCTGCCCAGGACTTCATGATGCCAAGCAAAGGTATCCTTATTTTTAAAATTCATTATTATGCATTGACTATATTTGCCGCATCGCTGCCAGGCTCAATTATGAATAATCTTGCTATTATGTGCTCAGGCTAGGCTGTGACGCCTTGAGAATCTATGGCGCTATGCGCGCGCCCCTGGTGCTTATGTATCGAGAATTAGTTGAGTATTTGCCAGGCTTAATTAAAAATCAGCCGCAGAAATGGGGATAATTCTGCTGTTGCCATGGATGGCATTAAGGGTGATTGTCAATGTTGTGTAGTTAATTGCATCATCCGTCCTCGTCTCTTCCATTGTGAATGCTCGCGTTTTGCTTGCATTTTTGCTTTGGACGTCTTTCCGGCGTATTTCGTATTGCCCTGGCTCAAGATTTTTCAGTGTGAATTCCTCGTTCCCCTTGAGATATAGTTCTCTGCTGATCACCCAAATGCCTTGGTCCTCTTTGTACAGTTTGACGTGGAAGTTAATTTCGCTATTGTTCTTTAGTGTTATCTCGGATCGACCTCCGTCGTTGCTCACCTCCTTGCTTGGGAGGTAACCTGTGCTCAGAGGTAGGTAGATTTGTGGTATTGGTATTTCTTTGGTGGGCTCAGTGGTGAAGTAGGGGTCAGAGGATTGAGCCTCATTGCTACTTTTGGGCGTTTGAAATGTATATTCAGGTACCTCTTCACCAGCTCTGCTTCCCGTTCCCTCTATATTTCCACTCAATAGACTAATTCCTATTAGCCCCACAAATCCTGCTATCCATCCAGCACAGCAGACCCCAACTGCTTTCCACTGATCACTGCTTCTTGGTAGTCTTGTGCCCCATACGTCTGCAAGTGATTTCCCCTCTCCATCTTGCCTGTAAGTATCAATAATGCTCTGACAAATCGATACCAGTGAATTTTTGTCTTTTGCTGATGATTTTTTTAAATAGTACAATGCTTCTGACGCAAGTATGAAAGCGAGCTCGGGTCTATTATTTTGCGCAAAATACCACGATTGATACAGCAGTATTCCCCCGTTGTTTTGGGCAGGCTTGTCGCCCCCTATAAGATTTCCAATTACTGATAATGGTGTCAAGATTATGCCCCATATTCCCCACCAACCAAATATCAGACTCTTTTTGGTCGCTTCATATGCAGCATCACCAGCACAATTTATGCACATCACGCCTTGAATGGGCGTTCTGACAGTGTTTAGGAAGCTTAGCGTCTCCCAGAACACTACATATCTTGGTTGTGCTGTAACGCAATTGCATTTAGAGCATCTTATTGGCTCCAGAGTCGATTCTCTATCGTTTCCTTCCTTCGGGGGCTCCTGGTTAGAGTTTGGCGCTCTTACACATTTTGTATCATACTCTGCTCTCTTCTGAGAGTTATTGAGGATCTCGTATGCTTTCTGAAGATTTAGAAACGACTCGTTTGCATCACTTGCAGGATTTACATCGGGATGCAATTTAAGGCACATTTTTTTATATGCTTTTTTTATTTCGTCGTTGGAGCACCCGATCTCTACACCCAATAATTTATAGTATCCAAGAGCATCGCTTGTCTTCTCTGGTGAACTTGCCTTTGTCACAGTAATAGAGGAGTGCCGACCTCTTCACTATTTCAAGGTTGGAGCAGTTCCGGTATCACCCGCGGGGGTGAATCCGGGGGTGAATTTCGGCTCCAATGAGGCAGCTAAAGCAGGCAGCATTATTGACTAAATTGGCGGTTCGAGCGCTGCCTTTGATCGTTTTTGTGTAGGGCCGGCTGTCTGCGCCTGCAGGTGCGTCTAGCGTGAAAGACATATTCCTGCGGTAGATCGCAAAGCGCTCCGATGAATGTCCTCTTTTTCCTCTTTGTTGGAGTAGTAGCCGGCTGGTTGGCTGGCGTGTTGGTGAAGGGTGGTGGCTTTGGCCTGATCGGTGACCTGGTGGTCGGGATCATCGGTGCCCTGATCGGAGGCCTGTTGTTTGGAGGGCTCGGCGGGCTAATTGGTGGCGGGCTCCTGGGCAGCATTGTGGTCGCCACGCTCGGTGCGATCCTGTTGCTGGTTGTCCTGCGCGTGCTGAAGCGAGCCTGATTGCCATGAGCCTTGAAAGGCGAGGCGCAGCAGGCAGCCGCTTCTTTGGGCGATGTAATCGACTGTTTTGGTATTTCGCCTGTTGGGATATAGGGGCCCAGCAGCTGGTCAATCTGGCGATGGACTGATCAGCCGCAGGCCAGGAAAGGCCTGCAGGTAGCGGCGCCGGTCGCGGGTTAGCAGCGGCACCCGCTCCATTAGGGCATGGGCGCCGATCAGGAAATCAGCCAGCACGGTGTGTCGCGAACCGCCCCGAGCTTTGTAGTCGGCGTGAGCCCTGGCAGCCAGAAAGGCGGCTTCGCGGGGGATGGGGCGGTAGGTATAAAGATGGGACGGCAACAGGTCATCCACGGTCTCGATCGCCTCGCAGGCGAAGGCGATCTCGGCATAGACGATCGGATTGATCAGCAGCGGACCCCGGTCGAGCCAAAGGCCAAGTTGCTCTTCACTCCAGGTCTGCCAGATGGGATCAGCTGTGATCACATCGAGGATCACATTGGAATCCACGAAAACCATCAGGACTGCTCGTCGCCACGGGTGAGGGCAAGCAGCTCATCGGTGCTGAGCCGAGTTCGCAGGCGGGCCCGACGCAGCCGTTGCAGGCCTTCGCTGCCAGGTGATCCCTCCGTTGGTTCCTTTTCGATCAGCACCCGGCCTTCCTCCACCAGGAAGCGCACCTGGGTCTGGGGCAGCAGGCCGCACTGCTCACGGATCTCCTGGGGGATGGTCACCTGGCCCTTGCTGGTGATCCGCATCGACTAACGCCCTGGCAATATCAGTAAGAATCTTACTGGCGAAAGCCATCCCGGGCAGGAGACGCTGAGCGCTACGAGCCACCGCTGCACCTATTGACCGCGATCGCGTGCACAATCGCTGGTGCTTTGGTCCCGACTTGGCGCAGCGTCTCTTCTACGCAACGGTTTTGGTATTTCGCCTGTTGGGATATAGGGGCCAGGGATGCAGCAATCACAACCAGTGCCACCGTGCTGACGGCAGCCAGAACGGGATAGGCGTGGGCCCGGATCATTTCGCGGGGGCTGTGGTCAGACATCTGGCGTGAACCGACGTGGTGTGCTGATTCTGGCGGGCCGTGGCCTTTGACGCTGCTGCCAGTGCCGCCGCGGTGCGGTGCCGCCATGGTGCGGCGTTGGCCCTTACTTCCCCTCCCTTATCAGCTGCTTTATGAGCTCCGACTGCTGCTGCAACTGAAATACGGCATAGGAGCTGATGCCCGTAAGTACGAAAAGCCAAGCCAGGGATGTGATCGCAACAGCTCTCCAGGGAAAACCTATTTGGGCGGCTATTGATTTGCCCTGGCCCTTGCCCTTGGTCTTGATGGCACGTGCCTGCAGGACTGCGGCGTCCTCCGGATCCTCCATCGCCAATACCAGCCTCAACAGTGCCTCTGGCGTGGCTGGAACAAGTGCCCCGGCCGTCTCAGTTCCGGCCTGCTTGCCAAGCTCGTCTCTACAGAGATCTAGGCCGCCGCCAGCCCAGAACAAGCCCCACGCTTTCTTGTGGCGATGCAAGACGACCCAGCGATGAGGTGCGGCGTCGTTGCGGACAAGCTGGCAGGCCTTCGCTAGAGACCAGCTCCGGCCCTGGGCTACCGACTCCTCTGATTGGAGAAGTAGTCGACCCGCTGGGTCTTTCTCATACCCATTGGCTAGGCGGAGGGCAAACACATCCACGATCTGGACCTTGACCCCCTTCTGATCGGGCGTCCAGGCTGGTGCCATGAACAACTGCGCTCCCCCGATCTTGTGGAGGCACTCCGGGGATTGGACGTTCTGGGGCAAGTTAGGGGTGCTGGGGTTACAAGCATGCCCGCGGATGCGGCCTGTCACAACAAGCCAGTGCTGAGGGCCATGCCGGAGTTCGCCGTGGTCATCGTTTGAACCAGTTACCTAGGGGCCCTGCTGCATGGAGAGGTATGTGGGCTAGCTAGTTAGCCGAAACTTTGTGCTTTGTTCCGCGCCGTTTTCAATCCATTTGATGTCGATTGTGTAGTCAGTTGGGTTAGTCCCTGCGGGCAGTTGGATTCGGCCTTTTACTCCTGCGATGCAGCCTTGTGGATCACCCCATCCATCGGGCTGAGCGACCGGGCAAGCACGGCTAGCTGTTGGCTCATGGTCGTACCAGACCCCGGCACCAGTCCAGTAGTTCGACTTAAGAGTGGTGTGATAGACGGCCAGGACGTTGCCCGGCTCAGTCTTGGCTACTACATAGGTGTTGCTTCCGCCGGAGACGAAGACATCACCTTGACCGGAGAGACGGATTTTCCAGCTTTCGGCCATGGCTGGCGAAGCAATGAAAGCAAGTGCAGTGGCAGCGGCGATAGTCAGGGAGCGTTTCATTGGTCGTGGTGTTGGGTGCTTAGAGGTCTTTTGCGCCAGGCAGGAAGAGGGGCACTTACTTCAGGAACGATTTGGTGTCGTAGGTGAACACAAGGGGATCAGGGGTTGGCTCATTTGCAAGGGCCCTGCGCACAGCGGCAAGCATTGCGTCTTCGATGGGCCCGCTTTTGTACCTGCAGGCATTGAAAATGTTCTTGCCAAATTGAAGATCTACTGCCTTGTACCCAGCCTCCTGATTAAAGGCATTTATCAGGTCGTTCATTGAATTGCAGGGGACTGGAAATTCGCCACCCCAGGCCCTTCGAAATTCCTCGCCATGCACTTCAGCATCAATTATCAAGCGACGGGTGTTGGCCCAGGCAGCTGAGAGCACAAGGGCTTTTCTTGCATTTAGGACGTAGGGATTTTCTGGATCATTGACGAGGGCCAAGGCATCCCGGGTTGGCTGCATCGCTTCGCCAAGGCTCTGAACGGAGACATAGCCAAGGCGTTCAGACGAGATCGCCATGGCTGCCTTGAGATTGGCGATGGGCTTTGGTAGTTCAACCTTTGCCTGCAGGGTTCCGTAGAAGCTGAGTTCAGCAGGGGTCAGCTTGCGGATCACCTTTGCGCCGGGTGGCCCTGGTGCGGCGGAAGGTGTTGGCTCATCTGGGCATGGAGCTGTTGAGCAGGCATCCCAGCGAACAGTCTTTGATGCACTGACGGGCTGGCTGTAGACATCGGCTTGGCCCTTCCTTGCGGAGGTGGATCCGTTTGAGATGTAGAGACCGTTGTCTCCATCGTTGACGAACTGAGCGTTGCCGGTCTTGGTGTTTACAGAGACGGATGCGGCAGCGGGTTGGGCGAGGAGTGATGTAACTGCAAGCGCTGCTGCTGTAGCGAGAAGACGTAGCTGCATTGGTGGTGGGGTGGTTGTGGTGTTGGCTCTGTCGCCAGTGGGGTGGCAGTTATTTCAAAAAGGATTCCGGCTCCTCTTTCAGGACCATTGGCCTGAGGACTTGCTCCACCCATTGCTGTGGTGTGAAGGTTCCATCGCCGGTCCTTTGCTCGAAATCAGCTGTCAGGTCTTCGCCAAGCACAACTAGCCGAGTGATCTTGTTGGTTTTGGCCAAGAAGGTACCTGCATCTTCGCCGTAATTGCAATCAACCTCTACGCAGCCACGGTAGTAGCACTTGCCTGTCTCTTTCTTCGAGCTCTTGGATGCGTATATCCGAATGCCGGGAATTTGCTCTAGCTCGTCCCTGGTTACGGCGAGCAATGAAATTGTCCGCTGATGTGGGCCTGGAGGGTTATCGGCTCTCCTTTGCCACTCAGCATTGGTAACGGGCAGGACCTGACAACGAAGCAATGCCTCAGGGATTCTGGGGAGGAGCTCTCTAGTTTCTGCTTCCATCCCATCTAGGGCAATCTCCAGAAGCGTTGAGCGGTAGTCCAATGCCCCGTCGATTTCCCATGCCTTAATCAACCCTTCGTCTTCTCCCATCTTCCAAAGCAGTTCCGTGCTTTCCCGTACGTCCGCATCAGTCATCTCCTCCACCAGCTTGCCGGTGCCAAAGGCCCTCGCTCCTGGTGGAGCATTGAAGCTGAGCTGTGCTGGTGGGGGTGCCTTAGGAAAGAGTCCTGTGGCCCAGTCGAAGAGACCCATTTTCAAGCGAAAGGTCGTGGTGTTGGGTGTGTTCAATCATTGGGGGCAGGGAAGAAGGCATACACCAAGGCGGTGAAGAGCAGTAGCCAGAACAGTGGTGCCGATGCTTTCAGGAGGATCACCATTGCTACGGCAGCGATGGCTGCAGCCAATAGCTTGCGGCGGTTGATTAGGGAGAGGAGGTTCACGGGTTGGTTTCAGTGGATGGCCGCCAGCTCGTTGCTTGCCTTGACCCTCGTTGCCTGGGGCGCTATTCCCTTTCAGCGCTCAGGCCAGTTTTGACTTGAGAGAAGCCCTGATGCGATCGCTGTGGAGGTAGATGTCTGACACCTTTTCGAGCTGAACGAATTTCGGTTCGGTTTCATCAAAGATTTCCAGCCGTTTGGTGGAACCGTTGAAGTGCATCCGTAGAACCGACTTCCAGGTGTTCCCGTCCAGCAGGATGTTGCAGTAGGTCTTGGTGTCTTTTTCGGTAAGGCGATTGGGGTCGATCTCGCTGGAGCAAATAGCTCTGACGACATACAGGCCTTCCCGCTCCTCTTCGGTGAAGACGCTGCCATCACCTGTTTCGGCAGCGGCGGTACCGTCTTCGGGTTCTTCATTGGCGGCGTGAGCTTTCTCTGCTGCCATTGCAGAGCTGAGACGGTCGTTAATGCGGTCGTTGATCACTGCATTTATGGCGTCCATCACCACTGGCTTGAACTTCTCCAGTAGCTGTCCTGTGACCCGCTCGGCGGTATGGACCCGGCGGGCCATCTCCCGCACCAGCCAGTCGCTGGGATCAGTCAGCTCAGCCTTGATCTCTTCCTTCAGTCCACGCAGATACTTGAGGCGTTCGGCGGTGGAGAGCAGTGTCTCCAGGTCGAACATCGCCTTGGACATTTGCTTGATCTGCTCCAGCGGGGCTGACTTCAGATCACTCAGGTCAATCTCGGCAAAAGGCTTTTCGTCCATCAGGTTCTGACGGTCGAGATCCGAGAAGAACAGGAACTGCCTGCCGTTGGTCAGGATGCCAATTCGGGCGTGGGTGGCCTGGAAGTAGCGAGATAGCTGGCCCTTCTCGGCGCTCTTGAGATCGGTCCGATATGGCTTTGCCTCGACCAGGATCTTTGGCTGACCGTTCTCAAGGACCGCATAGTCCACCCGCTCGCCCTGCTTTATGCCAGGCAGGTCAGCACTGAACTCAGGCTTTACCTCGGTGGGGTTGAAGATGTCGTAGCCCAGTGCCTGGATGAAGGGGGCAATGAGAGCCATCTTTGTGGCCTCCTCATTGGTGAGGCTGTCGCCGGTTTGCTCTGCTCTGGCCGCCAGGGTCTGCAGGTGGTCGATCAGATCCATGGCGCTCGATAGGGGCTGTTGTCCAACAAGTACATCATCGTGAGGCAAATAGCAGGTCTTAAGGGTGCTTTGTATAAGGGCTGGCATTCGTAAACGGGATTCCCTGGTTCGCCCCTAAGGCTCCTGCTCCTGGCCCTGCTCCTCATCCGCGGGCATTGGCCCCTCAGGCCGGATGCAGTTGGTGAGCCCCATGGTGTGGTCATCCCAGGGGTCCACCTCGCCCCATTCGGGGTAGATCACCCACTCGGCGAGGCGGGCATGCAGGTTGTCCATCTCGCGCAGGCGCTCGACTCTTTCGACCACAGCCGGGTGGCTGGGCCAGACGCGCCGGGCCACAGAGAACAGGAAGCCATCAAGGATGAAGCCAGCCATTTGTCGTTGCTCGGTTGTTAGTTGCGGTTGGTTGGTCGTGGCTATTGGGCCAAGGAATTCAGGGTGAAAGTTCCTTCAGGGCCCTTTGCCGTCGACATCACGCAGGCTCCGGAACATGAGGCCGCCGCCCGCCGCGATCATCACGATGTAGGTGGCGAGTGCCCACAGCGTGGTGGGAATGAAGGTCAGGCGGATGCTGTTGAGCACGCCTACTACCAGTGCCGCCAGTGAGGCCCAGACCAAGAGGTTGGCCCACCTCTTGTAGGCGCCGGCAAACATCAGGCAGACGCCAATGCCAAGCGGGATCATCAGTAGGCCCATGCCCTGGGTGCCGATGGGGAACATCGAGCCACCGCCGCCGTAACGACCCCAGCCCATGCCGCCGCGATAGGCAAATGCCGAGCTGGCCATCACTTGATTGGCGAGCAGAAAGCCGCCAGAGCCAAACAGTGCTCCGCCAGCAATGAATTGAATAAGGTCTGATGCAGGGTTGCGTGACACGATGAATGGGGTTGTTTTGGCGTGATGCCACTGGCCATGGCGATTGGTCGGGCCGGCGGCGGTTTCTATCGGTCAGATAGGGAAGTATGGGGTAAAAGCTGAACGGATAAAGGGGCAATCTCGTGCTCAATGGCGCCTGACTGGAGGAGCCAGTCGTTGAAGCAGGTAAGGATCTCGCCGCAAGGGCAAGTGTTCTGAAAGTTGACCACGGCGGTGGCGGGGCTGGCCACCATGCCCCTTTAGCAAGTGTCGTCAGTAAAATGTTGTACGGCGTTGTTGTGTATAGCCTCCGCCAAGACTTGGCGAAGAAGAATATGTCTGAGTGCGGCTTCTCTGTCCGTTGTTGTAATAAGTTGTGCTGCCGTCGCTGCCCCTGTTTGAATACGTCGCGCCAATGCCGCCGTTCCCATCGCATATGCGGTTGGAGCCAGAGCCGTAGCAAGATGCGTTTGCTGGTATTGCCGTGATGGTGAGCATCGCTGCAGCGCCAAGCAATAGTTTTGGCATGAGTTTTGCGTTGAAAGTCATAGGACTCGCCGTTTTGTGAGTGGGTTGTTTAGTGGGGTTGCCCCCTTTGGACTTCTTCACTATTTCAAGATTGGATCAGTTCCGGTATCACCCCCGGGGGTGAATCAGCGGGTGAATTTCAGCCAGGCCCTAGGCCGCCTCAAACGATCAGTAGGCGCGGCCCCGGCCATGGCCTTAAATCCAGCGATCAGCCAATGCTTCGGCGCTGGTTGGCACCGATGAGCACAGCACCCGCTGATGAATGGATCCGACTCCCTGCCTCAGTGGCGGCCTTTGCTGCGCGGTGCTCGCGAGCGGGAGGGGCGCTCACCGATGGGCCGTTGGCTGCAGCTAGCCACCGTTGCTCCGGATGGATCCCCTCGGGTTCGCACCCTTGTGTTTCGCGGCTGGAGCGGACCGGCGGAGCTTGATCTGCTTACCGATGGTCGTAGCGCCAAGCCTGCTGAGCTGTTGCATCAACCGCAGGTGGAGCTCTGCTGGTTGCTGCCGAAGGCTCGCAGCCAGTTCCGCCTGCGAGGCCGTCTCGAGAAGATGGAGCCCGATCTCCAGCTGCGGGAACGGAAGCGGCACTGGCAAACGCTCAGCCCAGGTGGGAGGGCCCTCTGGAGCTGGCCGACACCGTCGGAACCTTTTGCCACAGGCGCTCTGTTTCCAGAAGAGCTGGATGACGTGGTGCCGATGCCGGAGCACTTTTTGCTGCTGCGCTTCGCCCTCAGCCAGGTGGAGCTGCTGGAGCTCGTCGGCCATCCCCATCGGCGTCGGCGCTGGCGCCGCGAGAGCTGCTGGAGGGAGGAGGCGCTCAACCCCTGACAGAGCGCAGGCCCACACCAGCCGCTGCTCCTTATGGATGGTGCAGCGATGCCGGATTGCGGTTTTGTTGTTGGCGAACTGGCCCAGCACTTCCACCCGATTGCCATGGATGGAGGCGAACTCGGCGGCGTATTGGCCGTGGGTTCTCCGTCTGGTCATAGCGGTGGCGTGGATTCAGCCCTCAGCCCCAAATCTTTTCTTGGCCGAGATGGCGAGCTTGAGGGTGGTGCAACCCGCCATGCCGTAGCCCGCCAACGACGCGATTGGCTAAAGCTTGCTGGGTGCAATGAAGCCGCTGCTGCCGATGAAGTACAAGGTGCGGCAGACCGTTTACAGGATCTATTGACTGTCCCTACAAGTGGGGACATTCGCTTACTCAAAGCCTCTTGCGACAGCGTTTTTACGCGCCTAGAAGGATTTGGGCTTATGCCCCTTATTCTTTATTGTTTACGAAGACGCAGAGCCCGACAGCCAGTCCAGCTACCATCGCAGCATTTATCATTCCGTCTTGGTATCCGTTCCTGACAGATTCATCGCACAACATTAGGTCACTTTCTCGTTCATCCTTAACTTCAGTGATCTCATCAACAATTTGGCGTAGCTCAGGCAGCGTCTGCTTGATTGTTTTGCTCTGCTTAATTTCCGCAGGGGTAGGCTTACTTAGATAGTTCTCCTCAGCTGTTCGTTTGATTTGTAAGCGACTCTCCCATATGCCAAGACTCATCTGAGCTTCGCCAAGGTTCTTCTGGTAGGAAGAACAGAATTTGTTGCTGGTACTAATTGAACCGCCCATTGCGAAAAACATCGCGACAAAGCTGGTAGCAATGCCGCTGACGATCCCGATTTGGATTGCTTCCAAGGTTTCTTCTTTCATCCGCTGTTCGGCTAGTTGCCTTTACCGCTTCAATATCCCAGCGTCGGTGCAGTTCCGGTATCACCCCCAGGGGTGAATCAGTGGGTGAATCTCAGTTCAATTGGCCCGTTAGCCGTGCACGCATTACGGCGTCGTGGCGGTTGTCTACGTCGAGCTTTTCGTAGATCCGGCGCAGGTGGGTTTTGATTGTGTTTTCGGACAGCACCAGGCTCCTTGCCACATCAGCCACCTTGGCGCCTTTCTCCAGGGCAAGAAGCACCTCCTGCTCCCTTTCGCTCACTAGCACCTCGATTTCGCCATCAGTGGCTGGAGCCAGCCGCCCCCCATTGCTGCGCAACAGCCCCAATAGGTCGGTGGAGAGGTCTGGATCGATCCACACATTGCCATTCACGATTGCCAGCACCGCATCCCGCAGGCCCATCAGCCCCCGGCGATGCAACTGCAAACCCTTCACGCCAGCCTGCATGGCCCTGCAGGCGAGGTTCATGTCGCCCTTGCGCAGGTGCAGCAGCATCGGTGGCAGCTTTTCGATTACTTCCCGGTGGCTCAGCAGTGGACAGCTCTGCAGATCCCCCAAACAGCTCACCGGGCATTGCTTACACAGGCCGGTGGGATCGGCGATCACCAGATCAGCTGCCTGAACCCCTTCTGCCGCAAGCTCCCTGGTTAGATCTTCCAGGCTGTCCGATATGGCCACCAGCTCCCAGCTCGGTGCCAGAAAAAACAGCATTAACCAAAACTGTCGCTCCAGCAGCGAACCATCCAGCAGGGCGATCCGAACCGGGCGGCCAATAACTGCTCCAATCGAGTCGTCGGTGAGGCCATTCAGGCCCACCTTGGTGGCAGCTGCCTCTAGTCGGGCCATCTCTGCAGCCCCAAGGCTGAGCAGCAAACCTTCGGGGTGGCGGCTGGCCTTGCCCATCGCCTGATGCACCCCGTGTAAACGGGCAGAAGTAGGGCGACCCTAGATCCCCATTTCTCAATTGCTTGGCCATCCCAACTGGCATCGACGAATCTGAGGAGCACTCACCTCCATCAGGGCCGCCGTGCTCAGGGTTGTTCTGGATCTATTGCTGGTGTCGGTGCTGATCGCCAGCTCCCTGGCCCTGGCCCGCTTCACCCGCCGCGGTGGCCAATTGGGTGCACCGATCCTGGTGCTGCTGCTTTCGATGGCCGTTGCTGGCACTGGCTTTGTGCCTGGAGCTATCGCCCGCCAATGGATCAGCGGACCGGTCACCGCCCTGGCGATTGCGGTCTTGATCCTGCCCCTGGATCTGCGGCGCCTGCTGCCCCAGGGTCGAGCCCTGCTCAAGCCCTTTGCCTTGGCAATTGTCTTGGTATGCGCGGCGGCGGTGCTCTTTGGCCTGTTGCTGTCCATGCCCCTGGGCCAGGCAAATGCAGCCATTGCTGGCGTGTTGGCGGCTGGATTTACTGGCGGCACCGTCAATCAGGTGGCAGTGGCCGAGAGCCTGGCGCTGGCTCCACCCCTATTTGCCCTGGTGTTGGCCGCCGACAATTTGACCGGGATCCTTTGGTTCCTGATCTGCATGGCGGCGGGTCTGGGCCTAGCAGCCGATACCCCACCCGCCCTTGCCAGCGAGCAGGAAAAACCGCAGGGTGACCAGCCTCGAGAACAGCTCCAGGCCAGGTTGCGCTCCCTGGTGGTTGGCCTTGGGGTTGTGGTCCTGGCCTTCATTTGCCAGCGGTTACTCCTGCCCTGGCAACTGCCGCTGTTGTTGGTCGTCACCAGTCTGGCTGTGCTGATCGCCCAGCTGCCTACAAAAGCAGCGCCTCAGGACGATCCGGAGCTGGGCCTACTGCTGATGCTGCCCTTCTTTTCGATGGTGGGCCTGTCGACCCCCTGGCGAGAACTCCTGCCCGCAGGCATCTGGCTGCTGCTGTTCTGTATTGCGATCGTGGCAGTTCAGGGCCTTGTGCTCTGGTTGCTGGCCCGTGGGCGCAGGGCTTCCCTGGAGCGGGCCCTGGTGGCGAGCATGGCCGCCATCGGCGGACCCAGCACCGCAGTTGCCATTGCCTTGGGCCTCGGCCGCCGAGACCTCCTACTGCCCGGTACGGCCCTGGGCATGATTGGCTACCTAATGGGCAGTTACCTCGGCCTGGGTGTGGCGCGGACCGTTGGCTTGTTTAGCGGTGGCCAATAAAAAAGGGCGGCAACTGCCGCCCCCAATGCAACTAGCCCAAGGGCTGCTATTTAGTAGCTAGTGCCCTGCCAGCCCGCTTCATAGCCCACGCTGAAGGCTTCTTCAAAACGTGAGTCGTACAGGCCTGAGTGGCGCTGATAGGCCATGCTCAGATTGGCGCCGCGGTCAACCTTGCCCTGCTTGTAGCCATCGCGGAAATAGTCGCACTTGGCACCAGTCCAGGTGTCGGGACACTTCACCTTGCCGCTGGAGTAGCCACCTGCTGGAGTTGCATCCCAGCCGGTTTCATAGCCAGCTTGATAGTTTGAGCGAAAGCGGGAGTCGTAGCTGTCACTGTGGCGGCTGAACTCGTTGCTCTTGCCTGCTTTTTTGTCCTTTGATCCGGCTTTATATCCATCTCGGTAGTAATCGCACTGGTTGCTATCCCAGGTGTCGGGGCAGGCGGGTTTGGCCTCGACACGCCCAGTGCTCATCACCGCCAGGGTGGTCGAGAGCAGCACTGTGCTGAGGGCAATTCTGAGCGCTTTGGCCATGGAAATCTGAGCTGATGGCAAGGGTTACCGGCCCAGGGCCGGCTGAATAAAACACTAGCGATTTTTTTGGCAGGCACCCAATGGGTACCTGCCTTTTGTGAGCTAAGCCTTGCCGCAGGTGCAGCCGGCCTTGCCACAGCCGCAACCACAAACGGTGCAGCAACAGATGTTGGTAGTCATGGGATTTACCTCGGTGAGATGAATTCAAGTTGGCCTTTGGGGCTTCCCCTGAACAGCGTCAATGTGCTGCCTTTGGCTGGGCCTTAATAGGGTGCAGACCGCCCGATTAGGTACGGCCCCCACGGCCCCGTTCGGTCGCCCCCAATCTTTGGTGCAGAGAACCGAGTCAGCGGATGCAGAGCCCGCTAGACAGCCAGGCCTCTTCCTCCCATAATGGGAGGAGTCGCAATGGGAAGTGCGCGTAATCGCCAAGCGAACCTTGGTGCAGTTCTGGGAGTCGGGCCATGGCGATGCTGAGCAACCCCTAAAGGCTTGGCATGCCCTAGTCAAAGCGGCTAGCTGGAGTCATCCAAAGGAGGTCAAGGCCATCTACTCCAGTGCCAGTTTTCTGGCTAATAACAGAGTTGTATTCAACATCGGTGGCAACAAGTATCGGCTTGTAGTCAAGGTTGAATATGAATTGAGAGCCGTCTATATCCGCTTTATTGGCAGTCACGGCGAATACGACAAGATCGACGCCTCAACAATCTGAGACACACCATGCAACCCATTAAACCCATTCGTAACCAAGTCGATTACGAACTTGCGCTTAAGGAAATTGATTGCTGCCTGGATGCAGTTTCAGGGAGCCCTGAAAGGGATCGTCTTGAGGTGTTGACTGTTTTGGTTGATGACTATGAGGCGAAGCATTGCCCAATCAGTCCGCCTGAGCCGATTGCGGCGATCGAATTTATGTTGGAGCAACAGGGTCTTTCTCGGAAAGATCTGGAGGATGTGATTGGCAGCAGCGGACGTATTTCAGAGGTGATGAATAAACAACGCCCACTTTCTTTGGTCATGATACGTAAACTGGTGAAGAAGTTTGGCCTGCCTGCTGAAGTGCTGATCTTCACCTGAGCTAAACTGGGGGAACGGTTCGCCCAATGGCTCGAGGATCTTCGTAATCTGAGGGCTAGGGCGAGAGTTCAGTTCAGACCTGTTCGATTTGGCATTTCTGAATTGCGGATCAACTATGGCCCTGGTTACAGGGTCTACTACCAGCAGAAGGACTCCAAATTGATCATTCTCCTGGCTGGTGGCGATAAGTCATCACAGTCCTGGGATATCGAGGAGGCACTGATACTGGCCCGTCAGATCAAGGAGGATGGTTGATGGCGATTAAAACCCTGCGCTACGACGTCGCTAAGACGCTTAGAACACCCGAGGAGATGGCGGCTTATCTAGAAGCTTGTATTGAAGAAGCAAATGGAGATACGGCGTTTATTGCCAAGGCCCTTGGTGATATTGCCCGAGCTAAAGGCATGACAGAGATCGCACGCCAAACAGGCCTATCCCGTGAGAGCCTTTACAAGGCGCTTTCAGGTGAGCGCAGCCCCAGTTTTGACACAATCCTGAAGGTCATTGCCGCGCTTGGGTTGAAGTTGAGCGCCGGTGTGCGTGATGAGCCTGAGGCAGCCTGAGCTTCCTTAGACACCACTGTCTTTGACAGTAGGGGCCGAATAGAACTAGTTGGCCTTGCCTTCCCATTGCGCGGCGAGGACTTGCGCGATGCCCTCAGGGGCTAGTTGCAGTTAATGCGCTTTGAACTGAGGAAGACGATCAATAGCAATTCTTCCGACAAAGACAGCGCCCCAGGCAGAGCGCTAAGCCGCTTGTGATGAATGGCTGAAATCACCCCCGAGACCTCGTTGCAGGAGCTCGCAGTCATCATCAATTA
>NZ_JAGQBV010000043.1:0-18970 GCF_024345815.1 Cyanobium sp. HWJ4-Hawea
CCAGCAGGGTGGGGATCATCAGCACGCCGAACCAGCCCACGTAGAGGCGGTTGTTGGTGGAGGTAACCCAGTCGCAGAACTGGTTCCACGCAGAAGCGCCTTGGCGCTGCTGAATTGTGGTTGTCATGAGAACGAGAGAGAGGTGTCTCAAAAGAGACGGGTATGGATGACGGAACCCCGTCGAAATGAACTGTAACAGAATATTGCGCGGTTTGTGAAGATCCGTTCATCAAGTTCCGCAGGCAAGCCCCTCGGCCAGGTGCTCCAGGGCAGCTGCCCATGCCGGCGGTACGGCCCAGATCTCCCTTCGGGTAAGGCTTAGGGCGATGCCCTTCTCGCCGTAGGCAGCCTCGTTGATGAATACGGGCCAGACGGCCTGGTCTGCCAAGCCAGGGGGTGGGCTGTAGGGCAAGGCGACTCCACTGGCGGTGCAAAACAGTTCGTCACCTGGGGCCATGGGCTGCCAGTTGCGCAGCAGACGGCGGGGGTGCAAGCAGGCCTCGGGTTGGCCGGCCCCATCTCGGGGGATATCCAAGCTGCCCAAATGGAGGTGCACCTCCAAGCTGGGTGGCAACCGCAAGCTGCCTGCCTGGGCCCGGGCCAGAACGGCCAGACAGGCCTCAACGGCCAGCTGGGTTTGGCGGCAAATCAAGGCCTGAAGAACCCCCTGGGGCACCGGACCCACCTCAATCACCAGTCCACAGGGCCAGCGCTCCACCAAAAACCCGGTCTGGGCCCCATCTGCCTCATGCAGATAAATGGGCAGGCCCAATTCCGCCTGAATGCCTGCGGCCAGTGCCAGATCGGTGGGCCGCCGGCCATAGAGCACCAGGCAATTCCCCATGGAGCTGGTGGTGCTGTGCAGATCAAGAGCCACGCTGCAGGGGCTGAGGCCCCCTGGGCCGTGGCTGTCGATGAGCTGCCTGGCCCGCTGCACTTCCAGCTCTTGGCAGCTGGGATTGGCCAGCAGAGAGGGCTCAAAACTGCGGTTGAGGTCGCGGTCGATGTAGCGGCTGTTGCGGCCATGGGCCGCCGGATTGCCCAGCACCAACTCCAGCTCCAGCCCTGCACAAGCCAGGGCATTGGGCCGTTGGCCCCAATGCTCCAGTAGCCAGGGCCCATTGCGCTCATTGCCGTGGGTGCCGGCCACCACCAACACCCTTGACCTGGGCCGATTCTCTGGCCCGGTTCCCACTGCCATGCCCGAAAACCCTGCGCTGGATTTAGGGCCCAGCCTGACGCAGATTCATGGCAGACCCATTACCCGTCCCATGGCCCCACCTGCAGCCCTTGTGCGCACAGCCCGCTGCCTCTGGCGATGGCAATGGCAGCAACTGATGGGCGGCCTGGCACCCGCCGATGCGGAAGGCAACTACCGGCGTCCTGCCGGGGCCTTCACGGCCCTACCGCCTTTGCCCGCCGACGCAGCCCAAGCCGGCGCCCACGTCTTGATTGTGGGGAGAAGCTGCCCCTGGGCCCACCGGGCCTGGCTGGTGTGGTGCCTGCGCCAATTGGGAGAGTCCATTGATCTGGTGGTGGTGGAACCGGATCCAGAGGCTGGCCGCTGGCGCTTTACGGAGCCCTTCCAGGGATGCCAAACCCTGGCGGAGCTCTACCTGCGCTCTGGGGCAGCTGCGGGAACCCGGGCCACGGTTCCGGCCCTGGTTTCCCTGAAAGACGGCCGCATCCTGCTCAGCGAAAGCGCCCAACTGATCGAGCTGCTCAACCAGTGGCCCTCAAGCTCAACCGTCGACCTGGATCCGGTCGGGCAAAGGGAACAAAGCCAAGGATGGCGAGAGCAGCTGCAGCATGACGTCAACGACGGGGTTTACCGCTGTGGCTTCGCCCGCAACCAGGCCGCCTATGACCGGGCCGAGCAGGCACTCTTTGCAACCCTCGGCAAGGCAAACGCTGCCCTGGCAGCGGCACCGGGCCAATGGCTAAGTGGGCCTGAGCAGGGCCTAGCCGATGTGGTGCTGTTTCCAACCCTGATCCGCCTAGAGCTGGTTTATGCCCCCCTATTCGGCTGTAGCCGCCAACCGCTCTGGCAACTGCCGGCCCTGTGGCAATGGCGATCGCGCTTCTATGGCCTGCCAGGGGTGGCCGCCAGCTGCGATGACCAGGCCTGGCGCCGGGATTATTTCGGGGCCCTGTTTCCGTTGCATCCCTCGGGGATTGTTCCGGCTGGTCCGCCGCTCGCCACACTGGTGACAACCCCTCCCTGCAACTGAGCCCTTCCCCGCCCCATGGCAAGCACCGCATCCATGGCCCTAGGAGATCCTGTCTTTGAGGGGGTCTATGGGCTCTACAGCATCGATCAGCGGGACCGGCGGGAGGTGCTGGGCTATCGGCTCGCCCTCACGGCCGTGGCCCTGGCCCAGCTGGGCCTCCTCGTGCAATGGCGCCAGCTGGGGAGCTCCAACCTCTGGCCCTGGCTAATCGTGATGGCCGCCGGACTTGGCCTGGCATTGCGCTGGATTCACATCTATCTGAAGCCTCTCCACCGGGCCTTGCAGCTGTTCTGGCTATTGGGCTGCCTGGGCTTTGGGGGGCTGGCCTGGGCTGCGGGCCCCGGCCACATGGCGGAAGCACTGGGGCAACAGCGCCTTTGGGTGCTGGCGATCGGACCTTTCTTTGCGGCCCTAGCCGGCATCGGCTTCAAGGAGTTTTTCTGCTTCCAGAGGCCCGAAGCGATTGGCGTCACCCTGCTGCTGCCCCTGGCCCTAATGGGCTACTGGCTGGGCCTGTTTGCCGCCCAGGTCTGCCTGGGCTTAATGGGCGCAGAAGCAGGCCTTTTGCTACTGCTCTGCCTGCGCAAATTTCCAATGCCTGCCGCCGCTGATGTGGGCGACAAGAGCGTGTTTGCCCATCTCAAGGCCCAACAGGGGATCGGCAGTTGAGCCTGATCAGTCTTGTCGGTGCGGCCAAGGATTTCGGGATCCGCACCCTGTTCGCCAACCTGACCCTGCATGTGGCCGATGGGGATCGCATTGGCCTGATTGGCGCCAATGGGGCCGGCAAATCAACCCTGCTGAAGGTGCTTGCTGGCAGGGAGCCCCTGGGCGAAGGCAGCCGGCGCTGCGCCCCCCGCACCCGGGTGGTGCTGGTGGATCAGGAACCGGACCTAGACCCGGAATCCACGGTGCTGGAGCAGGTCTACGCCGGCAGTGGCGACAAGATGACCCTGCTGCGTAGCCACCTAAGCCTCAGCCACCAGATCGCCGCAGACCCCAGCAATGGGGCCCTTCTGTCCCAGCTCAGCGATCTACAGGACCAGATGGACTCGCTCAACGCATGGGACCTGGAACAGCAGTGCCAGGAGGTGCTCCAGCGCCTCGGCATCAACGAGGGCCAGCGCCGAATCGGCGAGCTCTCAGGCGGTTACCGCAAACGGGTGGCCCTGGCGGCCGCCCTGGTGGCCGAACCGGATGTGCTGCTGTTGGATGAACCCACCAACCATCTCGATGCCCTGGGGGTGGAGTGGCTACAGAGCTACCTGGGCCGGTTCCCCGGGGCCCTGGTGCTGGTTACCCACGATCGCTACGTGCTGGATCGGGTGACCCAAAGAATTGTCGAGGTGGACCGGGGCGAAGCCCGCCAGTACGCCGGCAACTACGCCACCTATCTGACCCACAAAACCGAGGAGGAGGCCTCCGCCGCCGCCTCGGCCGCCAAGTTCAAGGGCACCTTGCGGCGCGAACTGGAATGGCTTAGTCGGGGGCCCCAGGCCCGCAGCACCAAGCAAAAAGCCCGGATCCAGCGGATCGAAGCGATGCAGGAGGCTCCCGTGCGCCAGGCCAAGGGCAAGGTGAGCCTGGCCACTGCCAGCAGAAGGCTGGGCAAGCGAGCCATCACCGCTGAAGGCTTGTCGGTGGCGGCAGGGGATGGGCAAGACGCCCCGACCCTGCTACGCGACTTCAGCTACGACTTCAGTCCGGAGGATCGGGTGGGGATCATCGGCCCCAACGGCGTTGGTAAATCGAGCCTGCTGGAGGTAATAGCCGGGCGGCGCCAACCCAGTGCCGGCAGCCTGGAACTGGGTTCCACCGTGAAGCTGGCCTACTTCGATCAGCACAGCGATGTGCTGCTCAAGCCAGAACGGAAGGTGATTGATGTGGTCAGCGATGCAGCTAGCCGGGTGGCCATCGATGGCGTCGAGCTGAGCGCCTCGCAACTGCTGGAGCGCTTCCTGTTTCCGCCCGCCCAGCAACACCAACCGGTCGGCAAACTTTCTGGCGGCGAACGCCGGCGCCTGCACCTTTGTCGCCTATTGATCGCGGCGCCCAACGTGCTGCTACTCGACGAGCCCACCAACGACCTGGATGTTCAAACCCTGAGCGTGCTCGAAGACTTCCTGGAGGATTTTCGCGGCTGTGTGGTGGTGGTCTCCCACGACCGCTACTTCCTGGATCGCACCGTGGATCGGCTGTTCAGCTTTGAGGAGGGCCAGCTGAAGCGCTTTGAAGGCAACTACAGCGCCTACCTGGAGGCCCAGAGCCAAAGGCGCAGCGTCGAGGCCAAATCGGCAGCAGTGAAGCCGGAAGCAGTGAAGGCGAAAGCCAATGGCGCTGCTAAGGCGCCGGCTAATGGCGCAGCCAAAGCCCGGCGGCGCAGTTTCAAGGAAAACCGCGAATTGGAAAACCTCGAACTCCAGCTGCCCCAGTGGGAGCAGCAGCGCCAGGAACTGGAGGCAGCCCTCGCCAAGGGGGGTGCCGACTATGGGTCCCTGGAAACCCTCACCGGCCAGCTGGCCAGCCTGAGCGCCCAAATCCATGCCGGCGAGGAGCGCTGGCTGGAGCTGAGTGAGCTGGGGGCCTAGGCCCGAGACGAACGGCGGCGGCGATGGGCATGGACCACTTCGCCGCAGGATTCAGCCCCAGCGCCAGCCACCAAGGCAGGCTCCGGTTTGTTGGCAGAGGGGTTGCTAGGCGATCCCAAGCGGGGTGGCAATCCGCAGACGGGGCCCGATGGCTCCGGCAGCAGCCAGGGGGGACGGCCTCCAGCCTCGCCGCGGTCCTCCGCCTCCTTCATCGCCGTGGGCATGTAGTCGTCCTGGGCGCGATGGCAAGCCATCTGGTCGCCCATGCGCCGCAGGTAAAGGTCTTGGTACCAGGTGATTTGATCGCGCTCATAGGCCTCACAGACGGCCTGCAGGGAACCGAAGCGCTGGCTGACCAGGCCGCTGGGAGCACATTGTTTCCAATCCAACACATCATCGAAGCTCAGGCCGCGGCGCCACTGCCGTTGCTCCGAGAGATAGCAGTGCTCTTCAGGGCCATTTATCCAGAGGAGCCGGCCGTTCTCATCCATCAAATGCCGTTCCCGGCGCTGCTTGATCCTCACCATCACCGGCCTTTTCACTGAGTATTCCCAGGCCTAGCCACGTCTTGGAAGATCAGCAGCAGGCAACAGAAAGTCAAAAGGTTGGGTGGCGCCCGTATGGTTAGCCGCGGTCAACTCCGGTCTCAGGAAGCCGGCATCCGAAATGAAGAGCATCGACGAGCACATCCAGAAGGATCAGACCGAAATCGAAGCAGCGCGGGCTGCTGGCGACATGGGCAAGGTCCGTCACCTGGAAGAAGAGCTCAAGGGGCTGCAGGTGTACAAGGAAAACCACCCTGAGGAGAAGGCAGACCCCAGCCCCCTAGAGGTCTATTGCGACCTCAACCCAGACGCAGCTGAGTGCCTGGTATACGACGACTGAACCCTGTTCAGCCCCGTTCCTAGAGCTCCTTGATGCCGAGCTGCTGCCACACGGCTGACAGCAGCTCCTTGAGGCGCATTGAAGCTGCTGCGGAGATTGCCAGCACAGGCAGCCCCCCATGGGCTTCCTGCACTGCCGAGACCAGCCCTGGCAGCTCATCTGGATCGACCAGCTCAATCTTGGTCAAAGAGACCAATCGGGGCCGATCTGAAAGGCCATGGCCATAGGCCAACAACTCCTGCTCCACCACCTGGAGATCGCCAAGCACATCCGAGCTGCTGGCATCGATCAAGTGGATCAGCAGCCGGGTGCGCTCGATATGGCGCAGAAAATCGTGACCCAGGCCAGCTCCTTGGGCAGCACCGGCAATCAGGCCAGGGATATCGGCAAAAACGGTGCCATCCCCACTCGGCCGGCGCACCACACCCAAGTTGGGCACCAGGGTGGTGAAGGGATAGTCGGCAATCTTGGGCCTAGCAGCCGAGAGCACCGAGATCAGGGTGCTCTTACCTGCATTGGGCAAGCCGATGATCCCCACTTCGGCGAGCAGCTTGAGCTCGAGGCGCAGCAGCCATTCCTCCCCCTCCCTGCCCTCGGTGAATTTCTCCGGAGCCCGGTTGCGATTGCTCAGGTAATGGGCATTGCCGAGGCCGCCACGGCCGCCTGCCGCCACCAGCAACTCATCTCCGGCATCGGTGAGATCCCCCAGCAGGATGCCGGTGCGGGTGTCACGCACCTCGGTGCCGCAGGGAACCTTGATCAGTAGGGGCGTGCCGCTGGCACCAGTGGAGCGATTTGGTCCGCCACGGCGGCCATCGATGGCCTGGAAGAGGCGTTTGTACTTGAAATCGAGCAGGGTCTGCAGGTTGCTGTCTGCCACCAACAAAACGTCCGCACCACGGCCCCCATCACCGCCGGAGGGACCGCCGGCGGGCACGTACTTCTCTCGGCGAAAGGCGACGATTCCATCGCCGCCGCGGCCAGCCTTTACGGCAATCCTGGCCTGATCAATGAATTGCATTACGGGCAAACCTAGGATCGCGGCTACCTAGAGCCCCTTGGGGAGCCCGCTTGGCCGAGGTTCGCTTCCACCAGGTCAGCAAGACCTACCCACCCCGCCGGCCCCAGGGCGAGCCGGTGCCGGTGCTGCGGCAGCTGGATTTGCACATCCAGGACGGCGAATTTCTAGTGCTGGTGGGGCCCTCGGGTTGCGGCAAAAGCACCCTGCTGCGCCTGTTGGCGGGCCTTGACCAACCCAGCAGCGGCGAGATCTACGTGGGCGATCGGCCGGTTAGCCGCCTGCGACCAGGGCAGCGAGATGTGGCCATGGTGTTCCAGAGCTATGCCCTCTACCCACACCTGAGCGTGGCCGACAACATCGGCTTTGGCCTGCGGCGCAGCCGGCCGCGCACGGCCCTTCAACAGCTGCAGGACAGCCTCAGCAAGGCCACCGCAGGGCTGCCAGCCCCCCTGCGGGTGGCCTCAAAGCGAGAAGCGCGCATTGCCGAGCGCATCAGAGAGGTGGCAGAGACCCTCGAGCTAGGCCCCCTGCTGGAGCGACTGCCCAAGGAGCTTTCCGGCGGCCAAAAGCAGCGGGTTGCCCTGGGCCGTGCCATCGCCCGTCAGCCGGCGGTATTCCTGATGGATGAGCCGCTCAGCAACCTGGATGCCAAGTTGCGCACGGGCACCCGCACCCAGATCGTGGAGTTGCAGCGGCGCCTTGGCACCACCACCCTTTACGTCACCCACGACCAGGTGGAGGCGATGACGATGGGCCACCGGATTGCGGTGCTCAATGGCGGCAAGCTTCAACAGCTCGGCACCCCGATGGAGCTCTATCAATGGCCGGCGAATGTGTTTGTGGCCCAATTCATTGGTAGTCCGCCGATGAACCTGCTGACAGTTCAGGTGGTTGGTCCGGGCCAAGTGCAACTGGGGAGCAAAAAATTCCCCGTGCCTGCCCCCCTGGACGATCTAATTGGCAGTCCCAACGGCAACCGACCGGGCACCGCTGTTGGCGACCAACTCACGGCTGGCCTAAGGCCCGAGCATTTTCGGCTTGCCCCTGCCACCAACCGCAACCTGGCCGCTGAAGTGAGCCATTGCGAGGCCCTGGGTAATGAACAACTGATCACCTGCAAGCTGCTCGAATCTGGCCAGCTGGTGCAGGTGCGCATCAGCCCCGAAGTGCGCGCCAACCCCGGCACCACCATTCACCTCGATGTGGATGGCAGCGGCTGGCGCTTTTTTGACAGCCAGGGCGATGGCTTGGTAGACGCAGCGCAAGGATTGCCAAATAGTGAACCGAGGCTGCCGACATTAAAGAAAGACCAAGAATCGGCAATCCGCAAAAAAACAGAACAATAAGGCAATCCCCAAAGGCGCCATGCAGAACCCAATAGAAGAATGGCTACTCAACCCAAAGCATGAAACCTACAAGCGCCTACTTATACATCAGCCGACAAAGCAGTGGGAACAGGAATCACAACTCGTAGGTTCATATCACAGAGAATCAGACACTTCGCCACAATTTTCAATTGTAATTCCAATTCACAATCAAGAAGATTGCATAGAAGATGTTTTCTTGAGCATCCTAGAAAACACGCTTGGCAGCTACGAAATAATTGCAATTCTCGATAATTGCACAGACAGATCGAAAGCGATCCTTCAATCACTAATAGATCTAATTGAGCCACCGCAGAGCCTAAAGGGAATTACTATTTTCGAGAATATCGATGGCATGTTCGAGACCTCCTGCGACAACCTAGGCTTTACAAAATCAAGAGGAGAGTACATAGTAGAAGTGCAAGCAGACATGGAAATGCGAACAGTCGGTTACAATATTAAACTGGCAATTCCCTTGGAAATATTTGAAGACATTATCGCCATAAGCGGAAGATGCTGTCACCGCATAAATACAAACTCACACGGGATCAACCTAGGAAAATTATCAGCCAAAATAAATCATCCAGACACTATTCTGCAATCATGGGAGAACCATAATTCCATATTCTTATCTCACTCGTCCAACCGTGGTCCAATTGCATTTTCAAAGAAAAAGCTTGCAGTAATGGGTTTTTTAGATGAATACCATTATGTGCTTGGCAACGACGATCACGATCTATTCCTCAGGGCATGGGAGCAAAAAAATTGGCGCAATGGCTTTGTTCCTATTGAGTTTTACTCACCTTTGAGTCGCGGCTCAACAAGAAAATCTCGCTCTGACGACACAACAGCTCGGCTTTCCCAAAGAAAATCCAAAGAAACACTAGGCTATTATAGCCAAAACAAGAAAAAATCAATCTACCCCAGCTCAGAGGTAAGGCATACAACATACAAACAGCGAATCGAAGCAACCCAAAAACTTTTGAGCTAAAATTTACAGAATTTAAGCACTATTTTATTAATCCATGGTTTTTGAACCGCAATTATATTAAAAATAAGCCTAATCTTTAATGTCTTTAGAGCAACAATTAGCCTATTCCAAGACATGACTCGGCGGCCTGGAACGAACAAAAATCTTACCGACTTATTTCTGAGCCGACTAGAGCCCTGATAATAGACAACACTTAGCATTGACTGCTCCTGCGAATGCCACTTATACTCCTCAAACCGAGATTCAACAGGGACATCTGGCAATGGGGCTAAGTTCTCAATCGAGCAAATCTTGTGCCATTTTGTTATAAACAAAGAGGAGTATTTATTTTTTTTAATCGCCATAAATCCAGCCCAAAATCCAGGCAAATAACGACCACACTCTTGATAATGACTCAAGTTAGCAGACAAGACTTGATACTTTACGTCTCTACATAATGGCCTATACTTGTCGACCGCCAAAAGAATAGATTTTTTATTCAGCTTGGCCCTGAGATATTCAGGGCCCAAATCAATCAATTGTCGATAACAAGGAAACTTATTCAAGTTGCAATCAAGATAAACAAGTACATCTCCTTCCTCCAATTTTTTTTCAAGGGTGTGTTTGATTATTGAAGGCTTCCAAAGGAACAAACCTGCATTTAGCCATTGCTTATTTAATCTAACTCCTTGAATCTCGCACTCGTCTGAATAATCTGGATAATAATCTTTTAAGATGTCTTGATGATTATCAATTTTTTGGCGAATGAGCTGCTCATTCCAGACAATGACCTCAAATCCACGCTTTCGCCCCAAAGCACTAAATTTTTGAACAGAACTTGCCAGCTGCTCTCTGAGAGTTGAATCTGCATTCTCGGCTCCACAATAAGTAATTAAAAACGTTTTTGGCATGCACGAAAATCAGCTTATGGAATTGATTACCGTAAGAATTTGCTGGCCAACGACAGGAAGGTTATGGTTCAGAGAAACATCTAGAATTGCTCTTTCGGACAAATCTAAGGCCAGCTGTCTATCTAAAATTAGCCTAGAAAGGCCATCACTCCATCCCCTGATAGATGGTTCAACTAGCAAACTATTTTTGTCACTTAAAAAATCCAAAGAGGCTCCGACAAAATTACCTACTGGCACCACTCCTAACGCCATATACTGAAGTGCCTTAATTGGTGATTTGCATGTGGCAAATTTTGATGCATTCTCCATTGGCAGCAAGCCTATTTGCAGCTCTTTAACGTAGTCTACTTCGTTTCCACTTTGCCATTTTATAAACTCATAATTGATCAAAAATTTAGGATCCAGACCTGAATGAATGGTAAATTTGGTGCCTGGATTTGACATCAAAACCTCATCGATTGCTGGAGCAATACCAGCCAGTAGATGATGATACTCAGGTGAACCTGTCCAGCCAATATTTAAATCCAAAATGGGAAGAGCCGAGGATGGGCAATGCGGCTTCCAAATCTCCAGGTCAAGGCTCATAGGTATAATAATTGGCTCAATTCTTGTTTTCTCTAAGATTTTGCGAGCCAAGACTGAATTAGCCACAGTTACTGCCTTTGCCGCTTCTACCCAAGATCTCAGCCTCCTAAGCAACATCTCACGTTTCAGCCAGGAATAGTCACGAATAGCGCGGTGCCATATCAAATCATCTAAATCAAACAAAATAGGCAATCCAAGCGCCTGGATACGCTTTAACCAACCATGGGAAAGCAAGCACTTCTGATTTAGAATTATATCAGCTTCTGCCATTTGAAGAAGGCTTTGCGCAGATAAATCTTTTTTTGGAAAAAAGACTGTGCGATAACCGTGCTCTTCCCATAGGGGCTGATATTGCTTTATTCGATAACGAGTACTAGGAGTAGTTGTTGGGTCCCCTGGGCAAATGACCGCAATGGTTTTCATTGCTGCTTGGGAACCTGATCTTTGTTCAGATCATCTCACGTAAACCACACTGCAACCTGCACCACCGTCGCCCCGCTCTGCATCTGCCACCCGCTCCACGTAGGACACCGTTTCGAGCCAGGCCCGCAGGCCCCGCTTTAGTTTGCCGGTGCCGATGCCGTGGATAACCCAGAGGGGGCCATTGGCTTGACGCAGCTGTTCCTCCACCTGGGCTTCCGCCTCATGCACCCTTAGGCCGCGCACATCCACGGTGTTGCGCTCGGTGCGCACCCCGGCGCCGCGGCCTCCGAGGCCCCTTTGGCCCTTGACCTGCACCTGCACCTTTTCCTGGGGAGATGGTGGGGTGGGCTTCTCACCGTGGAGTCCCTCGATCGCGCTGATCTCCACACTCAGGCGCAACACCCCACAGCGCACCGTGAGCTCCTGGCCATCTGGAGAAATTGCCAACACCTCCGCCGCCTTGCCGAGGGCCAACAGGCGCACCCGATCCCCGAGCACAGGCATCCAGCCCGAATGTTCGCGCCGCTCCGGACTGGGACGGTGCTGCTCCTCCAGGCGCTTGAGCCTTTGACCCGCCTGCCTTGCGGTTTCACCAAGGACACTGCTGCTGGCCTGGGCACCCCGTTCGCCCCTGGAGCGCTCGCCCTGGCGCAGGCGCCTGATGATCCGCTTTACCTCCTGCTGGCCCTGGCGGATGGATTGCTCGAGCTGCTGGCGCCGCTGTTCCTGCAGTTCGGCCGATTGCTCCTTTTGCTGCTGCCATCGCAACAGCAGCTCCTCGTGCAAGAGCTCAGTGCGGGCCAGCAAAACGACCGCCTCCTCTGCCGCTTCCTGCTGGCGCTGGCGCTGATCCTCCAGGCCCGCAATTACCTGGTTCACCTCCCCTTCCCCCAAGGGGGCCAACTGGCTGGCCGCCTGCTCGATCACGCTCTGCTTCAGGCCAAGGCGGCTGGCAATGGCAAGGGCATTGCTGCGGCCCGGAATCCCCCATTGCAGGTGATAGGTGGGCGAAAGGGTTTCCCCATCAAAGGCAACGGAGGCATTTTCGAAGCGGTGGTCGGCGTACTTGAGGGCCTTGAGCTCCCCGAAGTGGGTGGTGGCGATGCTCAGCCGGGCCAGATCGGCCAGATGCTTGAGCAGGGCCGTGGCCAAGGCCGATCCCTCCTGGGGATCGGTGCCCGCCCCCACCTCATCCAGCAACACCAAGGAAGCCCCGACCCGCCCAGGCAAAGACTCCAGGATCCGGGCAATCCGGCGGATATGGCCACTGAAGGTGGAGAGGTTTTGCTGCAGGGATTGCTCATCACCTATATCTGCCAACACCTGGCCGCACCAGGGCAACTGGGGGGTGCCCTGGCAGGGCAAAAACAGCCCCGCCCGCGCCATCAGGGCAGCCAGACCAACGCTCTTGAGGGTGACGGTCTTACCGCCGGTGTTGGGGCCGGTGATGGCCACCACCCGCAGATCCTTCGCCACCTGGATTGTTACGGGCACCACCTGCTGGCCACCCTCCCGCTTGTGCTGCCAGAGCAGCAGCGGGTGGCGCAGGTCTCGTAGGGCAAAGGGTGCATCGGCATTTTCCGCCAACTCAGGGCGAACCGCCCCCAGCCACTGGCCGTAGCGGGCCCGGGCCAAGCCGCCATCCAGCCGTTCCAGGATTTGCTGCAACAGCGTCAATGCCTGCTCCTGCTCCCCCACCAGGCCACTGAGCTCGCGCAGGACGGCCAATTCCAGCTCCCGCTCCTGGCCCTCCAACTCGCGCAACCGATTGCCCAGGGCCACAACCGCCTGGGGTTCCACAAACACCGTGCTGCCCGAGGCGGAGCTGTCATGGACCAGGCCCGCCAGCTGGCTCGCGGCCCCGGCCTTCACCGCCAGGACCGGCCTGCCATTGCGTTCGGCCACCACGTTGTCCTGCAGCAGGGGAGCGTGGCGCCGCATTAATTCCTGGAGTCGATCGCGGCGATCTGAGCGCACACCCTGCAATTGGCGGCGCAGGCCCGCCAAGGGCGGGCTGGCCCGATCCGCAACCCGGCCCCCTTCCTCCAGGCAAAACAAAAGCCGCTGCTCCAGCTCCGGCAAGGTGCGTAGATCAGCCACAAGGGCAGAACAGACCGGACGAAGCTCGGGATCCTCGATCTGGCGCCTCAATCGTCTGGCAGCCGCCAGGGTGCTGGCCACCGCCAACAGGCCCTCCGCTCCGGCGGTGCCGCCCTTGGCGCAATGGACCACTGTTTCGCCGATATCTGCCACCCCCTGGAAGCTCAGCCCCGCAGTGCCAGCCTCCGCCGTGAGTCCATCAAGGCCCACCAGTTCGGTGGTTTCGGCCAACAGGCGTTGGCTCCCCCTGAACGATTCCGCCAAGGCCAAATTGAGGCACAAGCGCCGCCCCGCAGCCGTGCTGGCAAAACTGGCCACCTGCTCCGCCAACCGGGGCCAATCGAGCAGCTCAAGGGTCTCTTGCTGAATACCGCTGAACGGGTCTGCGGCCTGGGTCCGTTCTGCCGGCAGACCCACGGGCCCGAGCCCAACCTGCTGTCCGGTTCTCGGTGCGGCAGTCACGCCGGAAACAACGCGATCGGTTCGGCGTCGGTATTGGAGGGGATGCCTCCAACAGGCTCGTAGAGCATCTCCAGCCAGTTGCCCTCCGGATCCTGCATATAAAAGGAAGCCGTGCCGTCACGGTGATCGTGGACCGGCCCACAGCTGTGGCCCTGCTTCACCAACTGTTCGTGGATCCGATTCACCTCAGCCCGGTCTTTGAAATGGAAAGCGAAGTGGGGGCCGGCGGCGCGGTAGCTGGGGCTGAGGAGGGCAATGCCTTCCCCGGTGGCAGGCCACTGCACGTAACACCAGTCATCAGCATCCCAAGTGAGCTGCAGGCCAAGCCCTAGGTAGAAGCGCTTGGCGCGGTCCATGTCCTGCACCCGCAGGGCGACATGGCCAAGGCGATGGTGGGCAGACATGGACGAAGACTTGGATAAACCCATTGTGATTCTGACTGGGGGAGACTGAAGCTGCCGCTGCCATCAGCTCCGTGTCCCCTGCCCAGCCGGGTCAACCTCGCAGCTTCTGGCTTACCAATCGCGGGGTGGTGGCAATCAGCTTCTTCGTGCTTGAGCTGGTGTTCTTCTCCACCGACTCCGTCGGCGTGCCGGCCCACGCCTACGTAAGCGGTGATGTAGGGGGAACTCCCTACCTATCGGTGTGGTTCATGGTGGCCTTCCTCGTGCCAGCAGCGCTGATCATGCCGCTGCTCGGCAATCTTCGGGAGAGGGTGGGTTCGAAGGCGATCGCCACGGTGGGGCCCGGACTTTTCGGAGTGGCCAGCTTGATCAGCGCCTGCGCCACCGATCCCCAGCTCTTCATAGGTCTGCAGGTGCTTCAGGGGCTTGGGGCAGGTGTGATTCCGGCAGCCGCGGGGGGCTACCTGGGAGGCCAGCTGGGCGAGAAATACACGCTCATGGGTAAGGGATTGTTAGCACTCGCCGTGGTCAGCGGATCAAGCCTTGGCATTCCCCTCTCGGCCTTCGTGACCTGGTACGCCAGCTGGCGTGTGCTGAAGGCGGGGCTGGGCCTTACGGCTTTGGTAGCGGTCGTTGTGATTGCCCGGTTGATGCCCCCAACCCCCGGGAACCCCAAAGCCAAAATCGACTGGCTTGGCTACGGCTTGATGAGTGGTGGGTTCGGACTCCTGGGACTGTCGCTGGTTGTGGGTAACCAACGGGAATGGTTCCTCAGTCCCACCTACGTGGTGATGCTGTGGAGCTCAATTCTGCTAATAGGCCTATTCGCCTGGCGAATAGTGGCAGTACCAAAACTAATCAATCTACGCATCTTCCAGGACATCAACTACTGCATCAGCCTAGTGAATCTGAGCTCGGTGATGTTCTTTCTGTTCATGATATTCGCAATCGTGCCCCAGTTCATGATAGTGGTGCTGGGCAACACGATCGAGAGCTACGCCTGGGCATTCATTCCCTTCCTAGGTACAACCGTGGTCACTGGGCTGATGATAACCCCCGGGGTGAGCCCCCACCTCATTGGCGACACGATAGCTGCCAAAAAAAAACTTTGCTCAGCGGGCATCTTCTGCTTCGCCTGCACCGCACTGTGGATGGCCAACACCAGCGCACAGCAGGACAACCACACCATGATGCTGCAGATGATGGTTGTGGGCATGTGCTTCGCCATCATCAACTGCCTGGAGATTCAGATGTCGGTATCGACGATGCCGGCTGAGCTGATGACCAGCGCCAGCTCAGTGCTGTTCTTCTGCACCAACATCTCTAAAGCCCTCTCTGGAGGTGTGAGCGCGGCCATACTCACCGCCACCAGCCAGGGCAGCTGGGAGCGCTTTCGCGAACAAATTAACGCCGGCAACACGGCACTAGAAGCCTTCCAAAGACCACTGAACGGCCATCCGACGGGGATCGGCGGGGATGGGTGGTCGCAGGGCTCCTTGGAGCTGATAAACAAGGCGATCAGCCAGCAGGTGGAAGTGGTGTCGTTCATCAACGTCGCCACGATGGTGGGAATAGTGCTGCTGGTGCTTGCTGGCCTGCCCCTGATGCATCGCGATAGCACCCCCTAAGCTCCGACTTAACTGGTCTTCTGAGATCCCCGTGAGCGCATCTATTGACACTCCGGAAGGCGCCTCCAGCCATCCCAGGCGTACCCGGCTGATCGCGGCAGGTGCCGTGAGCCTGGTGGGAGTTGGCCTGGCGGGTTACTTCACTTACAACCATTACCTCCCCAGCACAAACGACGCCTACGTTCAGGCCTACACCGTGACTGTGTCGCCGTACGTGGAGGGGTATATCAATAGTATCCACACCGAGCCCAACGCCTTTGTGAAAAAGGGGCAGCTGATCTATGAGATTGTGCCGCTTCCTTTCCAGCTGAGCATGGCTCAGCAACAGCACCAACTGGAGGCAGCGATTGCCCAGAAGGCAGGACTTGAGGATCAACTGCTCAAGGCACGTCAGGCCTTGAAGGATCAACAGGCCAGCCAGTGGATCATCAACCTCAACCAGCAGCGCTACGCATACCTACAAAAGCAACAGGTGGTGGCATTAGAGAAAGAACAGCAATTCGAAGCTGCCAAGCTTGAGGCGAGGGCAGAGGTGAAAAGTGCTGGCTTAGAGATCTCACGCCTGGGCAAGAGAATCAGAGAACAGGAGGCCACCATCAAGTCGCTGCGTGCAGCATTAGGAAATGCCAAGGTCAACCTGAGCTATACACGTTACTACGCACCAATGGACGCCTTTGTTAGCAACAACTTCAGCATCCGCGCCGGTCAATATGTGAAGCCGGGACAGGCGATGTTCAAGTTGGTTGACAACACCAAATGGTGGGTAGATGCAAATTACCTAGAATCACAGATTCATCGCATTCGCGATGGCATGCCAGCCGAGATCAAACTCGACATGTATCCTGGGGTTACGTTTAAAGGCGAAGTGATCAATATTAGTCAGGGCAGCGGTGCCTATTATTCGCTTCTGCCACCCCAGAACGCCACGGGCAACTGGGTCAAAGTGCCACAGCGTTTCCCTGTGCGTATCCGTTTGCAGCAGAACGGTCGTCATCCTCTCCGGGCCGGCGCAACTGCTTACGCCAGAGTCGACACTCTGGCGCGCTAGGGGATTAGTTAACAGGCAATTGGATCGGCAAACTCACCACTTCACCAGGCTTGCTGGGCACTGGAATCAACTCACGCAGCAGCTGGGCGTAACTGAGATTTGCGAGGGTAATCGCTTCGGCCCGCTGCTCCATAGCGGTCGTGAGCGACGTGATCGTTTCGGCAAGATCGGTATAGTCGTCTAGGCCGAATTCGTAGCGGGCCCGCGAATCGCGATAGGCCTCACGCGACGCGCGGAATGAAGAATTGGCCGCGATGATCTGTTTAAGGGCGGCGCGATAGTCAAAGTATGCGCTCTCCAGTCTCTGCCGGATTGCATTGCGCTCACCTGCTTCACCCTGGAGGGTGCGCTCAGCAGCGGCCAGATTGGCTTCCACTGCACCAGCCGTGATGCCTGCATCAAACACGCGCCACTGGAGCAGCACACCTGCAGACCAATCACCGCTTTGGCTGTTGAGTCCAGGGATTAAGGCGGGTCCACCGCAACAGCCCTGCAAGTTGATCACCGGTGTTGTGGTCTGAGCCGCCCGATAACCGGCGCTGGCAAAGAGACCGATCCGCGGCAGCAGCTCGGCGGCTCGGCGATCAGCCTGGCGGAGCAGGGCGATGCGGGCAGCCTGAAGCGCTTGGAGCTGCGGGTTATCCGCAAAACCGCGCACGATGGTCTGCTCTAGGTCAAGGGGCCATGGCGGCTGCAGTTGAACCGCCTCCCTCGCCTCTAACGTCACTGAGAACGGCGTATTCACCAGGTTGCTAAGGCGGCGCTGGCCGCTAAGTCGCTGAGCCTGCGCCTGTTCCAGCCGGAAAAGGCTTTGCTGCAAACGCGCCTGGGCGCGTAGTAGATCAACCCTGGGTACCAGGGCAACTGTTTTCAAGGCCTGGACTTGATCCAAGATCACCTGGTTGTTATCAACCACGACCTGGCGGATGCGCAGCAGTTGATCGGCCAGTTGCAACCGGTAGTAGGCCTCGCTGACCGCGAACTGCAGTTGGCGCAGCCGATCGCCATAGCGCTGACGAGCCGCCTCGAGATCGGCCTTCACCTCCGCCAGGGCTGCACTCCGCTCGAAACTGAGCAGCTCGTAGTCGAAGCGCAACTGGGCGAAGCCAGATCCGATGTTGGTCTGATAGTTGCTTGAGCCACCAGTGGGCACATAGAAGGCTGAGTCAGCCGCATAAATGCCGGCGTTGCCGTTCCAGGCATAGTTTTGCCGCGCCTGCTGTTGATAGCCAACACCAAGATCAAGCCCAAAAACAGGGAAGTAGCGCCCGCGCACGGAACGCAGCCAGCCTTGCTGCTCCCTCACCCCGGCAATCTGTTGCTTCAGAACAGGGTCGTTTTGCACCGCCAGATCGATCGCTTGCTGCAGATCGACCCGCAGGCGAGTCGTGATCGACACCTCAGAAGGCTGCACCGGCAGAGCTGCGGGGGCAGGGGATGGCAGAGCAGGAAGCTTCGTTGCCGCTGGAGCCGCTTTGGCCGGTGGCAAGACCTGATCCAGACGATCGAGATCCCTTTCGTAGGCCTCGAAGCTGCGCAACAAGGGCTTTAGAGCCGCTGGCAGCGATCCCGCATCGGCAGATGGGGAAGCCAGCAAAATCAGTAGGGAGGTACAGGCTCCGGCAAGGTGCCAACCAGGATCCCGCAAGGCACCCAAAGCCCTGGCTGAGTGCTTCATGTTGCGGGCCTCAACCCTCAAGCAACCACTGGGCCGCGTCGCAGGCGTGGTAGGTGAGGATCAAATCAGCCCCAGCCCGCTTAAAGCAGAGCAGGGTTTCGAGCACCACCGCCCGCTCATCAATCCAGCCCTTTTCGGCCGCCGCCTTAACCATCGAGTATTCGCCGCTGACGTTGTAGGCAGCAATCGGCAACTCACTTTCGGCCCGCAGCCGATAGATGATGTCGAGATAGGCCAGGCCAGGCTTGACCATCATGATGTCGGCCCCCTCGGTTTCATCTAGCTGGGCTTCGGTGATCGCTTCGCGGCCATTGGCCGGATCCATCTGATAAGTGCTCTTGTCCTTGGGAATCGGTTTACCGGCATCGGCCCGGGGCGCCGAATCCAGGGCTTCTCGAAACGGTCCGTAGTAAGCGGAGGCGTATTTGGCCGTGTAGCTAATGATCCCCACGTGCTCAAAACCCTCCTCGTCGAGGGCTTCACGGATCGCCGCGACCCGGCCGTCCATCATGTCGCTCGGGCCAATCAGGTCGGCACCGGCCCGCGCCTGGGCCACGGCCTGCCGGCAGAGGATCGCCACGGTTTCATCGTTGAGCACCTCGCCCTCGGCACTGACGATGCCGTCGTGGCCATCGCAGGAATAGGGATCAAGGGCCACATCGGTCATGATCG
>NZ_JAGQBV010000044.1:0-18718 GCF_024345815.1 Cyanobium sp. HWJ4-Hawea
AACAGCTTGGCGAAAGCTAACGGACCCGGCCGACTTTGACAGCGGAGCCATGCCGCAAATTCAATAGGCCGGCGCTGACCACCCGTTGACCTGGTTGCAGGCCCCGGATCACCGGATAGGAAGTGCCCTGCAACGGGCCCAACTGCACGGGGGTTTGAAGTGCGAATTGGCTGCCGGGTGGAAGGGAAGCCGTCGCCTTAGGCCTGCCACGGCCAGGGCGCCGCTCCAAATCGGCGCGGCTACCCAGCACATAAACAAAGCTCTGACCAGCCATTTGACTTACCGCCGTAAATGGCACGGCCAGGGCCTCGTAGCTGCCCAGTTCCAGCTGGGTGCGCAGCCGCAGACCGTTGCGCAGGGAAGGGTTGCCATTGGCAAAGGAGGCCTTGACCAGCAGCGATTGGCTGCCCACGTTGACCCCAGGATCCACAGAATTAACCACCCCAACCTCAATCGGGCGCTGGTTGATCGGATCAAGCAGTCGCACCGTTAGTCCTGGCTTCAGCCGATCGGCGTAGATCGCCGGCACATCGATGCGGGCCAAGAGGCGGCCGCTGCCCACCAGCTTGGTCAGGGGGCTACCCGCCTGGATCACGTCGCCGGCCTTGACCACAAGGTCAGCCACCGTGCCACTGATGGGGGCACGCAGCTGCCTGAAGGCGAGATCCGCCTGGCGAGCATTCAGCGCTTCACGGGCGGCTATGTACGACTGGCGGGCCTCGTCTCTCTGCAGGGAACTGGCCGCACCCTGCTTAACCAGATAGGCGTAGCGCTCGTAATTGAGCTTGCTGGTTTGCATCTGGCCGCGCAGGCTGGCCACCTCAGCCCGCAGCTGGGTCTGGTCGAGCACCAGCAACAACTGGCCCTGGCGAACCGCATCCCCCTGGCGAACAAGCAACTGCAAAATCCGGCCGCTGGCCTGGGCCGCCAATTGCACCTCCTGGGCCGCCTCAAGGGTGCTGATTGTGTCGACCCGGTCGCTGAATCGGGCCAGGGCCACCGGCTGGGCCTGCACGGTCGGCAAGCGTTTGGCAGCGGGATCCGACGATTGGCAGGCGCCCAAAGTAAGGGCCGCCATAAGCAAACATGGCGCAGCGAGCTGGCGTAATGGGGCCACGGGAGTAAGGAGGGCAGCCATGGCCGGAGCGTATCGCCAAGGGGCCGATGATGGCGGTGTTGGCAAGCGCCATGGCGCAACCTTGAGCGACCTCTTTGGGCACCAACGCGAAGTCACCTTGGCCAAGGTCGCCCCCCTGGCCGATCGGTTGCGCCCCAAAACCCTCGACGACTTCGTTGGCCAGGAGGGGATCCTGGGGGAGGGGCGCCTGCTGCGCCGGGCAATAAGCGCCGATCGGGTCGGCAACCTGATCCTGCATGGCCCGCCGGGGGTGGGCAAAACCACCCTGGCCAGGATCATCGCCGGCACCAGTCGGGCCCATTTCAGCAGCCTCAACGCCGTACTTGCGGGAGTAAAAGATCTGCGCCTGGAGGTGGATGCGGCCAAGGAGCGGTTGGAGCGCCATGGCCTGCGCACCACCCTTTTCATCGATGAGGTGCACAGGTTCAACAGTGTCCAACAGGACGCCCTCCTCCCCTGGGTGGAGAACGGCACCCTCACCCTGATCGGCGCCACCACTGAAAATCCTTTTTTCGAGGTCAACAAGGCGTTAGTGAGTCGCTCACGCCTATTTCGGCTCCAACCCCTCGAGCGCCCCCACCTGCTGCAGTTGCTGCAGCGGGCCATCCGGGACCCGGAAGTGGGCTACGGCAACAGGGCAGTGGTGATTAGCGAAGAGGCCACAGCCCACCTGCTGGATGTGGCCGGTGGCGATGCCCGCAGCCTGTTAAACGCCCTGGAATTGGCCGTGGAGACCACCACCCCAGACAACGAAGGGGTGATTGCAATTGATTTGGCCATCGCTGAGGAATCGATCCAGCAGCGGGCCGTTCTCTACGACAAACAGGGCGACGCCCACTTCGACACGATCAGCGCCTTCATCAAATCCCTGCGCGGCAGTGATCCCGATGCCGCCCTCTTCTGGTTAGCCCGCATGGTGGAGGCGGGTGAAAATCCCCGCTTCATCTTTCGGCGCATGCTGATCTCCGCCGGCGAAGACATCGGCCTGGCCGATCCCCAGGCGATTGTGGTGGTGGAAGCCTGCGCCGCGGCCTTTGAGCGGGTGGGTCTGCCTGAGGGCCTCTACCCCCTGGCCCAAGCAACGCTTTACCTTGCCGGCGCAGAAAAAAGCAACAGCCTGCTGGGTTTTTTCGATGCCCTCAAGAGCGTCAAGGCCACCTCCAAGCAGCAGGTGCCGTCCCACCTGCGGGATGCCAATCGCGATGGTCAGGCCTTCGGCGATGGGGTGGGCTACCGCTACCCCCATGCCTACGCCGAGCACTGGGTGGCCCAGCAATACCTTCCCAAGGGCCTCCAGGGGGAGGTTTTTTGGCAGCCGGGCCAGCTGGGCTGGGAAGGGCAGCAGCGCCAGCGCCTTCAACAGCGTCGTGCCGCCCAGTTGGCGGCGGCCGCCGAAACTGCCGCCGACCAGGGCGATGTGCTGAGTAGCGGCCCGGCCGACCCCCATTTGGAGCGCTGGCTCCAACGCCAGGCCGCCGCCGAGGGCCAGCGCCTGGACCTACTACGCCGCCGGCTTTGGGAAGGCGCCCAATGGCAACGCCACGATCGGGTGTTGATCCTCGAAGCCCAGTCTTTGCTGTGGGCCCTTGATCCGATGGAAGCCACGCCGGAGGGGCAGGTGGTGATCACTGTTGGCGATAGCGCCTGCCAGGAGCGCCTAGGGGCCCAACTACAACTGCTCGACAGCCTGCACAGGCCCGAGGTGCTGGTCTGCCCTTACGACGACCCTGCCAGCCTGGCCCGCCAACTTGACCAGAACAACACCGACCCAAACCAGCCTCGCTTTGAGTGGATTGCGGCCCGCCAGCCCTGGCGTCAACTGGGTCAAGACCAACTGGGACAAGACCCACTCGATGCCTGGCTGGAAAGCCTGCAGGCCCAGATCGTGCCCAAGGGCCAATGGCGCCTGCTTTTCAGCCACCCCCAGATCGGCCCCGCCGCCGGCCTGCTGGCCCTGGAAAGGGAGTCGGGCCAATCAAAAATAAGACAGGCCAAATCAAGACAGGCCCTAGAAGAGCTGGCCCGCCATGAGGGCGCCATGTTGCAGGCGGCCCAGGCCCCCCATCTGCGCGCCGCCGAATGGTTGCGCAAAAGGGGCTGGCAGGTCAGTGAGCAGGGCTGGCAGGAAAGCCTCAAGCTGGAGATCGGCCAAGGGCACCTGCAGCGCTGGCTTGCCCCCGGCAGCTCCTATCGCAGCCAAATGGAGGCCTTCCTCGGGGCAGAAATTCCCAGCCAACAGCTAACGCAACTGGAAGCGTGTCTGGGCGCCAGGCTTCAGCAAACCATCCCCCAACAGCTAAATCACACCCTGCTGATTGCTAACTAGCGGCCCATGGCCCCCACCTGCAAAGAGGCCATCAAAAAGGCCAAATGGGCCAACACCGAATCGCCGCACTGGTCTGGGCAGACCGGGTCCGCTGTCTCCCTGCGGGCCCCGGCAGACCTTTCAGGCAACTGGAAGCGCACCGGCAAGCCCGCCACCACCCCAGCCGCCGAAAGGGCGTCCTGGCGAGATGCCTTCAAAATTGCCGCGCGCAGGCCGAGGCTTTTGAGGTTGGTGTTCAACCAAGGCGACCAACCCTGCACCTGTCTTTCAATCAGGCTGCGGCCAGCGGCCGAATCCAAAAATGCCGATACCTTTTCCACCCGCACCGAATAGACCTTGAGCAGGGCGGCCCGGAGCTCGGCGGGGCTGTATTCCGTGCGATCTAGATCCTCAAGTAGGCGCCTATTGGTGACAGTTTTTTGACGCAGAAAGCCAGTGAGCGCAGACCGGTCGTCGCTGGCCCCTGCAGTGGCATCAGTTACCGCCAAGGAGGGTGCCGGGCCCAGGCCTGCCCAGGCCAGCCATATCGCCCCCAATGCCCCCAGCCAAGCGCGGGAACCGCTGGCCGTCAGCCCCCTTCGCACCATGGCGCTTGACCTGCTTTAGGGGCCAAGAATAGGGGCCGGAGCTGGCGTCACCGCCGCCCAGAGCCAGCCGTTCTGCAGTCCCATGCGCGGACTCAGGGTCAGGCCCTCAACTCGGTGATGGAGCTGGCATTGCCGGTGATCAAAACACCAATGGGCCAGCTCCTCTGCCAGGGAACGGCGCCGCCACTTAATCGCCGCCTCCTTGGCTACCCAACTGGTCAATACCGCCAACCGCAACGAATCCCCCCCCAGCCCCCGCAGCTGGGCAGCCTCCTCTTTTGGATAGAACCTCTCCAACAGGGTCACCGCATCGAGGCGGCGGTCGGCCCGCTCGAGGTCCACACCAATCGGCTCGGGGCAATAGCCAATCAAAAGCCCATCGCCGCTGTGGCTCAAGCTCACCCAACCGCAGCCCTCCAGGAGCTGGGGCGCCTCACCGGGGGGGCTGTACAGGGGCACCTGGGCGGGATCGCATCCCAACAGAGGAGCTAGCTGCTGGCGGACGGCCGCACGGCTCTGCCAATAGCGCCGCTGGCCGGGCTGGGCCAATCGACCACCCCAGGCCAATTCCTGGCTGGAGAGAATCTCCGCATCCACCACCCCAAGGGGTTGGAGCCACAACCTCGGCCCAGGCTCCAGGATCGGCCGCCGCAACGCTTCCAAGGGGACCCCTAGGCTCCAGCCATTGTTGCCCCCTGCAGAAATGACCCTAAAAATCGGTGATCCGGCACCCGATTTCAGCCTGCCCAACCAGGAAGGCAGCCCTGTCAGCCTCAAGGACCTCCGGGGCCAGAGGGTGGTGATTTATTTCTACCCCAAGGACGACACCCCCGGCTGCACCAAGGAAGCCTGCAATTTCCGGGACCAGTGGACGATCTTCCAACAGCAGGGCATCCAGGTGCTGGGCATCAGCAAGGACGGGGCCGCCAGCCACGGCAAATTTGTGGCCAAATACAACCTCCCCTTCACCCTGCTCACTGACGCCGAGCCCTGCCCGGTGGCCGAGGCCTACGAAAGCTATGGGCTCAAAAAATTCATGGGCCGCGAATACATGGGCATGATGCGCCACACCTTTGTGGTGGATGCCGAGGGCAAGCTTGAGCTGATCTACCTGAAGGTGAAGGCCGAAGAAATGGCCGACCAAATCATCGGCGATCTGGGCCTGGCCTAAGGGCAGCAAGGGCCTCTAGGGCCAGGTTGGGGGCCAGCCTGAGGCCAGCTGCCAGGGGCAAATTAGGGGCCAGGGTTTCACCCAGCAAAGATCGAACCAGGGGCTCCAACTCAGCCCCGTCGCCCCCCGTTAGCCAAAGCTGCAGTTCGAGCTGGCCAAGCCTGGCCTGGCTGGCTGCCGCCTCTATGGCTGCCGCCGAAATCGCCGCGGCCATGCCCCAGAGCACACCAGCTCGGAGTGCGGGCTCCGTCGATCGGGGCCAGCTCGACTCGGGATCCAGCAAGTTCAGGGCCGGTTCAGCATTGATCAGGGGCAACTGATCTGTGGCCGCCGCCAAACTGCGCCACTGCAGCTGGGCACCGGCCTGAAGCCTGCCGCCCGCAAAGTTGCCGTCGGCCCCCACCCGCGTGAGGCTCAGGGCCGTGCCCGCATCAGCCACTAACACCGGCCGGCCTGGGCTTTGGCGCCAGGCCTGCCAGCCCACCAGGGCCCTATCCACCCCAAGCCAGGGCGGTGCCTGGCCCAGGGGCACGTCTTCAAGCCTGAGCCGCAGGGCCGGATCCAGGTCGAGCGCTTGGCCCTGGATTTGATCTGGAACAGGGCCCACGGCGGCCCAGGCCACCAAGGGATTCAGCGGCGCTGCGGGAGCTCCATGGCCACAGCGCAGGTCACCGGGCCTGCCTAGCGCCCAATGCCAGCGACTATTACCTATTAGTAGCCAGCGCCCGGCGCCCGTAGCCACCTTCAGATCCCTTCGCCCATCACACCGGGCAAGTGAATCCCGCATTCCTGTTTAAGGCCACCAAAACGGGTCGCCCTGCCACTGAGACCCTCGCCATCGGGCGCACTGGAATGCCAATCACCCAAGGTGGAATAACCCTGCTCAAACAGGGGGTGTTGGGGCAGGCCATTTTCCTGCATGTAATAGAAAACATCCCGCTTGCTCCAGCTCAGCAGGGGCCGCAGCGACCAGCGCTCTCGCACCGGATCCAGAACCTGCATCGCATTGCGGTGATCGGTTTGGCGGCCACGCACGCCACTCGCCCAACAGGTAACTGCCAGGGCGTCGAGGGCCTGATCTAGGGGGTCAACCTTGCGAATGCGGTGATAGAGGTTGAGATCCTCCACGGCTGCGGTTTCCCAGAGCCGACCATGCAGGGCCTCCATCCGGGCTGGGCTCATCACGGCCTGGGCCACATACAACTTCAGCTCCAGCTGCTGGCAAAGCTGCTCGGCGTATTGGTAGGTCTCGGGTGGCAGATAGCCGGTGTCAACCCAGATCACCTGTACTTGCTTGCCGGATGTCTGCGCCAGGCCGCTGACCATATGCAGCAACACAGCCGCCTGGATGCCAAAGCTGGTGGTGAGGGCAAAGCCATCGCCAAAGGTGGCCTGGGCCCAGACCAGGCGCTCCTGGGCGCCCAGGGGTTCCAGCCGGGTGCGGGCCTCCTCCAGATCGATATGCCGACCTTGGCAATCACAGGGATAGCTGGGGGCTGGAACAGACACCATCAATCCATCATCCCTTGCCGCCCTGGCTCGTGGTTAGGGTTCAACCCGATGCACCGTAAAAGCCAGCGATGACAGCCGCACCGGTGGTGATTGTGGGCGGTGGCTTCGGGGGGCTTTACACGGCCTTGGCCCTGGCAGCCCGCCGCAGCCATCCCCCAATCCTGCTGATTGAACCCAACGAGCGCTTTCTTTTTTTACCCCTGCTATACGAACTGCTGAGCGGCGAGGTCCAGAGCTGGGAAATAGCCCCCCGCTACGACACCCTGCTGGCCGGCAAAGGGGTGGCCTGGCTCAAGGACCGGGTCAGTCGGATCGATGGCAATCTGCGCATAGTGGAGACAGCCTCGGGGCAAAAACTGCCCTACAGCCGCTTGGTGATTGCCACCGGAGCCCGGGTCAACAGCTTTGGCATTCCCGGCGTGGAAGAGCATTGTTTGGGCTTCCGCAGCCTGGCGGATGTGGAGCAGCTCCAGGCCCTAGTGGCCCAGCTGCGGCGGACCCAAAGGCCCCTCCAGCGGCTGGCGGTGGTGGGAGCCGGCGCCAGCGGCGTGGAATTGGCCTGCAAATTGGCCGACAGCCTGGCGGGCAGTGCCGCAGTGGAACTAATTGAGCAAGGTGAAACCTTGCTACCTGCGGCCAAATCCTTCAATCGAGAACAGGCCAACTTGGCCCTAGTGCGCAAAGACGTGCGCCTGCGCCTACGCACCCAGGTGGTGGGTGTGGCCGCGGGCCAGCTCAGCCTGCAAACCAGTGCAGCAGGGCAGGCAGGTGGCCCAGCAGGGCCGCCCTCCCTTGAAAACTTGGCCGTAAACGGGGTGATCTGGACCGCCGGCCTCAAATTTGAGGCGCCCAGCATCGAGCCTCCGGCCGCCACAGATCGGAGGGGCCGCCTGCTTTGCCAGGCCGACCTCCAACTGCTGGGCCATCCGAATCTTTTTGCCCTGGGAGATATCGCCCAGCTGGAGGGGGATGAGCCCTTGGCTGCCACCGCCCAGGTGGCTTTCCAACAGGCAGAAAACCTGGCCGCAAATCTGCCAAAGTCGTTGGCGGGCGAAGCCCTAGAGCCTTTTCAATACAACGATCTCGGCGAAATGATGAGCCTCGGCGAAGGCGATGCTGCCCTCACCGGCGCAGGGCTCACCCTGGCCGGGCCGGCGGCCTTCCAATTGCGCCGGCTGGCCTACCTCTCCCGCCTACCCAGCAAGGGCCACCAACTCAGGGTGGCCACAGGCTGGCTGAGCAACACCAGCTGGCTGAGCAGTCTCAATTGGTTGGCCAAAAGCTGATGGGCCCACGCCCTGTCGCCGGCCTTCTGCTCGACGCCATGGGCACCTTGATCGGGCTGCGCCAGTCGGTTGGCAGCACCTATGCGGCGCTGGCTGAACGCCATGGCATCCAGGTGGATGCTGCCGCCATCGACCGGGTTTTCCCCCAGGTTTATGGGGCCGCACCTCCCTTGGCCTTCCCAGGCCTCGGCAGCGAAGAACTGGCGGCGGCGGAACTGGCCTGGTGGGGCGATCGCATTGAAGAAGCCCTAGGCCAGCCGGTCAGCGGCGAATTGAAACGGGAGCTGTTTGAGCATTTTGGCGAACCCGAGCAATGGCGGACCTATCCCGAGGTGGCAAGCCAATTGGAGAAATGGAAGGGCCGGGGCTTGAAATTGGCCGTTGTCAGCAATTTCGACCAGCGTCTCCATCGCCTACTCGAGGGCCTGGGCCTTAGCCAGTGGTTGGATGCGGTGGTGATCTCCAGTGCGGCAGGCGCCGCCAAGCCCGATCCGGCGCCCCTCCAGCAAGCCCTCAACCTGCTCGAACTGGCGGCCGACCAGGTGTGGCACGTGGGCGATAGTGCCGCCGACCAAGCCGCGGCAGCTGCTGCTGGCATTCGCTGTGTGCTGGTGAAACGCCCTTGAAACAAGGTGTGCTGGCTGGCCGCACCGCAGGCCTTAGGCCCTCCCAGCGGCGCCGGCTGGAGCGGCTTTGCCATCGCCGTCATCCGGAGGACGGAATTGCCGAACTGCTTTGCCTGCAGCGCCTAGCCGCTGAAGCCCGGGAGCTGGAACTGCCGATCAGCCTGGTGATCGATGGGCGGGGCATCGGCCGGTTGATCTGGGTGGGCCCCCTTGAGCAATCCTCACGCCTGCTCGACCACCTGGGCGGATCCAACCGCCGCCAAGGTTCCGAACTCCGGCTGGTGACCTGCTGCGGGCGCAGCAAGCAGCTCGAACCCGGCGACCAGGAGGGCGTGGTGGGGCTGGATGTGGACCCGAGGCTTTGGCTTCGCTACGGCGACAAACCAGGTTCGGGTGGCCAATGGCCAGCCCTGTTGCTCAGCCCCCAGAGGGGCGAGGGCGATCCCTGGCCGCCCCTGGGAGCAGACGATCTGGCGGTTCTTTGTGCCACCGACCCGGCCAGCCTGGGGGCCGAGGAAAGCGCCGAGCGGCCAACCCACAAGGCTGTTGAGAATGGTCCAGAGCGGGTGCTGCTGCTAGCCCTCACCCCGGGCGATCGGGGGGCAGCCCAACGGCTGATTGGCGAATTGGAGGGGCTGGTGCGCAGCGCCGGCTCTGAACCGGTGGGAGTAGTCGAGCAGCGCCGCAGCCAGGTATCTGCAAAAACTATTTGGGGGGAGGGCAAGGTGGCAGAAGCCGCCCTAGAGGCCCGCAGACTTGGGGCCAGCCTGGTGGTCACCGACAGGGAACTGACCCCGGTGCAGGCACGCAATCTGGAGAGGTTGCTGGATCTGCCCGTAAGCGATCGCAGTGAACTGATTCTGGATATCTTTGCCCAACGGGCCGCCAGTGCTGCAGGCCGGTTGCAGGTGGAATTGGCCCAGCTGCGCTATCGCCTGCCCCGGTTAAGTGGCCGGGGCCAAAGCCTCTCGCGCCAGGGGGGGGGCATTGGCACCCGCGGGCCCGGGGAAACCCAGCTGGAAAAAGATCGCCGCACGATCGCCGGCCGCCTCGAAAGGCTGCAGCGCGAGGTGGGCCAGCTAAGTGCCCACCGGGCGCGGCTAAGGCAAGGCCGCTCCCAACTGCGGCGCCTCGCCCTGGTGGGTTACACCAACGCCGGCAAGAGCTCCCTGCTCAATGCCCTCACCAAGGCCACGGGCCAGGACGCCGTTTTGGCCGAAAACAAACTTTTCGCCACCCTTGATCCCACCACCCGACGACTCGAGCTGCCCGACCCGGAGGGGGGAGCTACCACCCCGCTCCTGCTCACCGACACCGTGGGCTTCATTCGCGATTTGCCCCCGCCGCTTGTGGAGGCCTTTCGCTCCACCTTGGAGGAAACCCTGGAGGCCGATGGGCTGTTGATCGTGGTGGACCTCTCCGATCCAGCCTGGCCAGAACAGTGGCGGACCGTAAACGCCATCCTTGATTCCCTGGGCGCGAATTCCCCAAGGCGCCTCGTGGCCAACCAAATCGATCGCTGTCCGGGAACGGAACTGGATCGGGTCAAGGCCCTGGAGCCCGATGCCCTGTTCATCTCAGCCACCGAAGGGCTAGGGCTTGCCCACTTAAAAAGCCAACTACGGCAATGGCTAGGCAACTGTGGCAGCATCGGGGATGGCGATCCTTTTATCTCCTAGCTCGGCCATGGTCATCCAACTCGGCGACACCGTTCCTGATTTCACCCAAAATTCCCAACTCGGCCCGATCAACCTCTACGACTTCGCTGGCGACAGCTGGGTTGTGCTGTTTTCCCACCCCGCCGATTACACCCCGGTGTGCACCACCGAATTGGGTGAGGTGTCGCGGCTTCGTCCCGAGTGGGACAAGCGCAATGTCAAAACGATGGCCCTGAGCGTTGATTCAGCCGAAAGCCACACCGGCTGGATCTGTGACATCAACGAAACCCAGCAGACCAGCGTCGACTATCCGATCCTGGCGGATGCGGACAAAAAGGTGAGCGATCTCTACGGAATGATCCACCCCAATTCGCTCAACAACCTGACCGTGCGCTCGGTGTTCATCATCGACCCAAATAAAAAGCTGCGCCTGCAGATCACCTATCCCGCCAGCACCGGCCGCAATTTCAATGAAATTCTGCGGGTGATCGATTCCCTGCAACTCACCGACAACCACCAGGTCGCCACCCCGGTGAACTGGCAGGACGGCCAGGATTGCGTTGTGGTGCCCTCGATCCCCACGGAAGAAGCCCGCAGCAAGTTCCCCAAGGGGGTCACTGAGATCAAGCCCTACCTGCGCATGACCCCCCAGCCCAACCGGTAGGTAGCCGCTGCATGCGGGTTCTGGGCTTGATGAGCGGCACCAGCGCCGATGGCGTTGATGCCGTGCTGGCCAACTTCGCGGGGCCCCTAGGGCGGCCCCGCTGGCAAATATTGGGGCGGGCGGCGATTACCTATCCAGCCGCCCTCCGCCAACAAATTGTGGCCGTGGGCCAGGGCGAACCCACCAGCGCCTCGGCCCTATTGGAATTGGCCGAAGAGCTCACCAACCAGCACGCCCTCGCGGCCCGCTCCTGTGACCCCACGGGCCAGGCCGAACTGGTTGGCTGCCACGGCCAAACCCTCTGGCACAGGCCGCCAAGGCCCGAGCGCCTTGGCGCCAGCTGGCAACTACTTAGGGCACCCCAGCTGGCCCAGCAGCTGAACAGGCCGGTGGTGTTCGATTTTCGCAGCGCCGATTTGGCCCTTGGCGGCCAGGGGGCACCCCTGGTACCGGCGGCAGATGCTGCCCTACTGCCTGCCATTGGCGGCTGGCGGGCCCTGCTCAACCTGGGCGGCATTGCCAACCTGACCCTGCTGCCACCGGCCCAGGGGCCTGAGGCCAGAGCGTCGGTTTTGGGCTGGGATTGCGGCCCGGCCAACAGCCTGGTGGACCTGGCCGTACAACGCTTTAGTGCTGGTGAGCATGGTTTTGATGAAGGTGGCCTCTGGGCCGCCAAGGGGCAGGTGGATTGGGGAGTAATCGAGGAATGGCTCCAGGAGCCCTATTTCCAACAAGTGCCACCCAAATCCACGGGCCGGGAAAAATTTGGCCAAGCCGACCTGAAGCAGCGCCTGGCCAGACTTGAAAACGCCAAACAACAAAGATCCAACCGGCAAAGGGCCAGCCAGCTCAATGCGGCCGATGCGATCGCCACCCTCACGGCCTTCACTGCTGCGGTGGTGGCCCAGGACCTGGCCCAAGCGCCTCCGGCCCTAGAGCTGCTGGTGGCCGGGGGTGGGGCCCGCAACCCCGTGCTGATGGCCCAGCTACGCAGCAGGTGCCGCGGCCTGGCGGTCGAATCCATGGCGGGGCTGGGGATTGGGGAGGGCGACCGGGAGGCCCTGGCCTTTGCCCTCCTGGCCTGGTGGCACCTAAAAGGCCATCCAGGCAACTTGCCCTCGGTCACGGGGGCAACTCGACCAACCGTGCTCGGGGTCTGCGTAAGGCCCGGCTAGGCCAAGAGACTGGCTAGGCCAGCGGCCCGGGGCTAGCTGGGGCGCAGCAGGCGCAGCCGCCTGGGGGCACCCCGCAGCCTCTGGGGCTGCTGCCGTTCCTGTTGCTCGAGGGCTTGGCGAAACTGCTGGGAATCGGCCAATACGGCAGGGGCCTGGCCCATGGGCGCAGGGCGGGCCCGCTCGAGGCGCTCCACCCCTTGCTGGATCAGCACCTTGGCCATGTTGCTGACCGTGCGGGATTCGCCCTCGGCCAAATCGGCCAAACGCTGGCAAAGCTCTTCAGGCAGAACCACCTGGACCCTGGGGGATTTGGGGCGGCCACTGGAGGAGGTCTGCCTAGTCGCCACGCACTGGTGAGGCCTTTGGGATACCCCGAAGTGTACAGAGATGCGCAAGGGTAGTATCCACGACTATGATTGAGCCATAAACGCCCGCCAACCCTGGAGGCCATTCCGTGGCACGCACCCTCACCCCAGCCGTCAAAGCTTCTGCCCCCGCCATGCGCAGCCGCAAGCGCACCAGCACCGAGCGCAGTGATGTGCTGGTTTCAGCGGTGATCAGCACCTACCTGCTCACCCACCTGCACCACGTGCTGCAACGGGCCGAATACGGGGCCGACCAGGAGGGGCGCCAGGCCCTCGCCGCCAACTATGCGGAGCTGCGCAAGGTGCTTTGCCTCGACGCCCGCAGCATGGAAGATGCCTCCGCCTGGGGTACGCCAGAAAGCGAAGTAGCTGTTGCCGCCTGAGGGCAGGCTTAATAGGGTTGGCCAGTCCTGGCCCCCTTCCATGCCCGAGCTCATCAGCGACGCTGCCCAAACCGGCAACGCCGCCGCCCTCTACGGCCATATCAGCTCCGATAGCGAGCTCACCCAGGCGCTCTTTAGGCAGGCCCTCCAGGATCCCAATGGGGCCCTGGAGCGGATCGTTGCCATCGGCGAGCAAGTCGGACTATCGGTCACGGGCGATGAGGTGAAGGCCCACATCGCCTCCCTCGATGACAGTTCCAGCAAGCTTTGGCTGCTGAAGGCCCGCGGGGGCCTCTGATGTGCGGGGGCGCTGGGCAGGCCTGCCCAGCCCGCCGCCCTGGGCCCAACTGAAGAAGAGCCAGTAGCTCACGATCGCCAGACCGGCGGCCACCACCAGGGCCGCCACCTGCTCTATGCGCTTGATCATGGCTGCCGCACCGGTTTGCGTGGTTTGAGTCTGCCCGAAGCCCTAAAAAGCCGAAAAGGCCAACAGGGATGATGGGGTTCGGCTGATAACAGCCCCCTTCGCCACTCCGTCAGGCTCCGTGCTCCGTCTCGAACGCATCGGCAAGATTTATCCCACCGGTGAGGTGCTGCGAGATGTCACCTGGGAAGTTAAAGCCGGAGACCGGATTGGCCTGGTAGGGGTCAACGGGGCCGGCAAATCGACCCAGATGAAAATCATTGCCGGCCTGGAGGAACCCAGCAGCGGCCTGGTGGTGCGCCAGGGTGAGCCCCGCATTGCCTACCTCCAGCAGGAGTTCGATGTGGATCCCGAGCGCAGCGTGCGCCAGGAACTATTTCAAGCCTTCGGTGAGGCCGCTGAGGTGCTCGACCGGCAAAAGGCCGTAGAAGATGCCATGGGTAGCCCTAAGGCCGCCAGCGACCCGGACCATCTCGACGAGCTGATCCATGAATTGGGTCACTTGCACAGCCGTTTTGAGGCTTTACACGGCTACGAACTGGAAGCCCGGATCGACAAATTGCTGCCCACCATTGGCTTCAGTGCCGAAGGGGCGGAACAACTAGTAGGCGACTATTCGGGCGGCTGGCAGATGCGCATTGCCCTGGGGAAAATCCTCCTGCAGGAGCCCGATTTGCTGCTCCTTGATGAACCAACCAACCACCTCGACGTCGAGACGATCCAGTGGCTGGAGGGCTACCTGGTGGAGCAAAGCGCAGCTTTGGTGGTCATCAGCCACGACCGCACCTTCCTGGATCGGATCTGCAACCAAATCGTGGAAACCGAGCGCGGCATCTCCCGCTCCTACCTCGGCAATTACAGCGCCCACCTAGAGCAGAAAGCCTTCGAACGGGAAGCCAACCAGGCGGCCTTCGATCGCCAGCAGAAGGAGCTGAGTAGCCAACAGGCCTACATCGACCGCTTCCGGGCCAGCGCCACCCGCTCCACCCAGGCGAAGAGCCGGGAAAAATTGCTCGACAAAGTGGAGCGGCTCGAGGCCCCCATGGAGGGTGTGGGCGGACCACGCTTTCGCTTCCCCGATGCACCCCGCTCCGGGCGATTGGTGGCTGAAATCAGTGACCTCAGCCACAGCTATGGCGATCAAATTCTGTTTCTTGGCGCCGAATTGCAGGTGGAGAGGGGCGATCGGATTGCCTTTGTGGGCCCCAATGGGGCAGGCAAATCCACCCTCCTGCGCCTGGTGATGGGGTTAGAGCAACCCGATGGCGGCCTGGCTGGCCTGGGGGAACACAACGTGGTGGCTGGCTATTTCGAGCAAAACCAAGCCGAAGCCCTCAACCTCTCCAAAACCGTTATTGACACGATCTTTGAGGTGGTGCCGGATTGGACCCAAACCCAGGTGCGCTCCCTACTGGGCAGCTTCTGCTTCAGCAATGAATCGGTCTTCAAGGAGGCCGGCAAGCTCTCCGGAGGCGAAAAAGCAAGGCTGGCCCTGGCCCTGATGCTGCTGACCCCCTGCAACCTGCTGGTGCTCGACGAGCCCACTAACCACCTGGATATTCCGGCCAAACAGATGCTCGAAGACGCCCTGATCGACTACGAGGGCGGAGCGCTGCTGGTCTCCCACGACCGCTATTTCATCTCAAGGGTGGCCAACAAAATCGTCGAGATTCGCGAGGGGGAGCTGGTGCCCTATCTCGGCGACTACGCCTACTACCAGGAGAAGAAGGCCGAGGAGGCTGAATTGGCCATAACGGAGCAGGCCGAGAAGGCCAAGGCCGCCAAACAGGCCGCAAACCGCCAAAAGCAGCAGTCAAAAAAGTCGGGGCAGAAGACGGGGCAGAAGTCGGGCCCAAAAGCTGAGGCCGCCTAAAGCCAGCTGGGGCAAGGGCTAAGCCCGCCGCGCCTACACACAACTTCACAGCTTGGTAGTAGCAAACACTTATTTGACTGGTGTCAAGCGCTTGGTGTGCATAGCCTGACAACAACCACCCGCTCCTAAGGCCATGACCCGCTTTTCAGGATTCGCCAGCAGCTCCGCCGCCGGCCACAATTCCGGGTCCGCGAGCATGGCCCCGCCTGCCGCGACGGAGTCCAACGGGGATGCCATGGAGGATTACTTCGAGTGCATCACCACCTGCTCCCTGGACGACGGCAGCTGCATCACAGAATGCGTAACCGCCTTCCGCGAGAAGAACTAAGGCACCCTGTCGCAACCGCTACGACATGAACTGAAACACTTTGTATTGTTTGGTCAGTTCGTCGCCACCGCGAAGATCGCCATGACCGAACCACTCGCCCTCAGCCTCGGCCAAAAATTTGAGCTTGAGCGCATGAGCCGGGCCATCGACTCCACCGCCGACCTCAAAACCCTCCAGGGCTTGGCCAAGCAGTTACTTCAGGCCTGGCAAAGCCAGAGGGCGGCCACCGAATGGGTCATGCGCCAACAGCTGGGCTACCAAGCCACCGTTTCGCCGCCCCTGACCTAACGAGATCGAGGGGGGCTTAAGCTTTGTAAAGTTTCTTATCAGGCCATGGACACCGGGAGATTGCTACTTGCATTCCTTGCATTCGGAGCAGCCTGCACAACCCTTTGGGCCTGGATGCTTGCCAACGCCGGCAGCCCCTCAACAAACCAGGTCGAGTCATGATGGTTGCGGCCATGTACCCCCAGCCGGCGGCCACCCCGAGGCCATGAACGCCTTCCTTTCCCAAATCCTGCCCCTGCTCTACGGCCTCAGCTTTTTGATCCTGCTCTGGCAGGCCTTCAAGGTGATGGCCCAGGGCTTCAAGGCAGTGCCAAGACCCGGCGACAAAGTCACTGGCCCCACTGGCCTGGATCGCACTGGAATGGTCACCATCCACCCCGAGCTGCTGGATGCGGAAGGTCAGATCACCCAGGAAGATCTGCTCACCGTGCGCTTCAGCGGCGACAACGAGAAGTGGGTCCTGCCCAAGGAAAGCCCCGATTAATCCTTTCCCAAAAGCAGGGATCCTGATCGAGCTGGATGGCACTCGATAGGCTCTCTAATAAGCAACTGTGTTTGTCGAGGATTGACGGTGGATCAACGGACCAAAATCGTGGCGGCTGTGCTCAGTACCCTCAAGCTGCCGCCTCGTTTTCGGCTCAAGCTCGTCAAGGATGATCCGATCCGCCTCGAGCTCAGCATTACGCCCGCCTACGGCAAGGAGCCAATTCTCGTGGGAATTGTGGAGTCCCAGGACCTGGTGGCCCGCAGGGATCGGGAAGGCCGCGTCCCCAGGGACCTGCAGGGCACCTGGGACTGGACCGTGCGCCACGGCAAAGTCAGCACCGGTGGCTGGAACCCCTACATGAAGGAGGCCCTGCAAACCATGTTTGAAACGGGCCTGCCCGCCATCGTCTACGAAGAACTGACCGGCGAGGATTACCACCCTGTAGATGGCATCCGCCACGTGCGCTAGCCCCCGGGGTCAGCCCCTACCGATTGATCGGCTGCTGGGCGATCTGCAGGCGGCCCTAACACCTGGTTCGACCCTGCTGCTTCAGGCACCGCCTGGGGCAGGTAAAACCACCAGGGTGCCCCTTGCCCTGCGCGCACGGCTCGACGAACTCGGGCTAGCTGGGGGCAAGATCTGGATGCTCGAGCCCCGGCGTTTGGCCGCCAAAGCGGCCGCCCAGCGCCTGGCGGCAGAGCTGGGCGAACCCCTGGGCCAGGCCGTTGGCTACAGCGTGCGACTGGAAAGCCGCACCTCCGCCGCCACCCGGATTGAGGTTCTCACCAGCGGCCTGTTTCTACGCCGCCTGCAGGCCGATCCCAGCCTCGAGGGGGTGGCCTGCCTGATTTTCGATGAATTCCACGAGCGCGGCGCCGACACCGACCTCGCCCTAGCCCTGGTGCGCCAGGCCAGGGAACTGCTCAACCCTGAGCTGCGGCTGGTGGTGATGTCGGCCACCCTGGATCTGGAGCCCTTAGCCCGCCAGCTAAGCGATGCCCAGAGCTTCAGCAGCGTGGGCCGCAGCCATCCCGTGGCCATCGCCCACCAACTGCCAAGGGAGGGCGAGCGGCTCGATCAACAGGTGCTTCGGGCCCTGGAGCAGGAGTGGCTTGGGGATCGGCAAAGCCACGAAACCGTGCTGATCTTTTTGCCTGGCCAAAGGGAAATCCAGGCCTGTCAACGGGCCATCGAAGCCAGGGATTGGGGGGCGGCGATCGACTGTGTGGCCCTCCACGGCAACCTGCCCCTGGGCGCCCAGAGCCAGGCCATTGCTCCAGCCAAAAGTGCTGCCGGCAAGGTGGTACTGGCCACTTCGATCGCCGAAAGCTCCCTCACCCTGGAGGGCGTGCGCCTGGTGATCGACAGCGGCCTCAGCCGTCGCTCCCGCTTTGATCCCGGCACGGGCATGGATGGATTGGTGACGGTGCCGGCCAGCCTGGCCAGCGCTGAGCAGAGGGCAGGCCGGGCGGGGCGGCTGGGGCCAGGCCGCTGCCTGCGGCTATGGAGTCCGGCGGAGCAGTCGCGGCGGCCCAGCTTTGATCCCCCAGAGCTATTGGAGGCCGATCCCCTACCCCTGGCGTTGCAGCTGGCCGCCTGGGGGGATCCCCTTGGCAGCCAGCTCGCCTGGCTGGACCCACCAGCCCCTAGCGCCCTGGCAGAGGCCCGAGGGCTGCTGGGCCAGCTGGGTGCCCTAGACGAGCAGGGCACGCTGCTGGTCCACGGCAAAGGGCTGGCCCAACTGGGGCTCCATCCCCGACTGGCCCACATGCTGCTAATGGCAGCCCCCAGGGGCTGGCTGAATCTGGCCTGTGAGCTGGCGGTTTTGCTCAGTGAGCGAGACCCCCTCAGCCGCGGCGATGCCGGCAGCGACCTCCTACTTCGCCTCGATTGGTTGCGCAGGCAACCTGCCCGCTCTCCCCAACGGCAACTGCAGGAGCAGTGGCAACGCCAGGTGCTGGGCAGCCAGGGGCTGGGCAGGCACGGGCTGGGCAGGCAGGGGGAGCGTCGAGAATCAGGGCAACCAGAACCGGAAGCAGAAGCCGCAACCGCCGCCCTGCTGGTGAGCTGGGCCTATCCCGAGAGGATTGCCTTGGCCAGGCCCGGCAGCCCGGGGCGGTTTTTGATGCGCAGTGGCAAGGGTGCCCTGCTGCACCCCAACGATCCGCTGGTTTCCTGCGAAGCCCTGGCGATTGCCAGCGCCGATGGCCAAGGGCGCGATGCCCGCATCAACCTGGCCCTGCCGATGGATCGCAGCGAAATAATCAATCTGGTGCAGGCAGAGGAGTTGGATTGGGGCGCCCAGGCCAGCTGGGACGAGGACCTGGGCCGGGTTCGCTGTGAGGAGACCCTGCAGCTGGGGGCCCTGGTCCTGGAGCGGCGGCCCTGGAAAGGGGCATCCGGCTCCCTGGTGCTTGCAGCCCTGAT
>NZ_JAGQBV010000045.1:0-18134 GCF_024345815.1 Cyanobium sp. HWJ4-Hawea
AGCATTTGTGCCCATCCTGGGATCAAGGCATCAAGTACAAATGAATCAAGAGCAAACCAACCTCCCAGCAACGGCGTTGCGCTGGGATGCGAATGGAGAACTCTGCTCTGAGGATTTCGAACGCCTGTTAGAGCGCCTTGAGGCACAGCAGATCAATTCCCACCTCAGGGTCGCTTGACCACCTCCCACATTGAACAAAGGTGGACCGCTGCCTGCGCTGAGGTCATCACCTTCTGCCAAACCAGGCAAATCCCCTGAGGAGCAACAGGCCCGTTGAAATGCCTATAGGTCGAACAGGAAGTCACTGATCAATCATCGCAGGCATTCTCCTGATCACCTCCCCTCCTCACCCCTCAGAACACCACCCAATCACCACCTCCTGCCGAGGAACCCATTGGGAAAAGCGACTGGTCAGGGTGGTCGTGGCAGTGATCAGCGAGTTTTGCAATAACCAGATCCCGCATAACTGGAACCTCCAGGACAGGAGGTACCGCCACTGCCACCTGCTGGGAAAAACTGCTGCCCTGGGTTTCTTGCCCTGCAATACCCACTGCCTTTGTAACTGGAACCACCAGGGCAGGAAGTCCCACCGCTTCCACCCGCAGGGAACATCTGCTGAGCGAGAGCAGGACTGGCAATCAGGGCAAGGGATGCCAAAACCCCAGTCAGACCAGTGGCAATGGTGCTCTTCATCAGGTGCTCAAGCAAAGGGGGAGGAGAGGGGCGTCAGCGACGGGAACGAAACCTCCGCCCACTTCCTCAACCTATGGACGGGTCGAACACCGCCATAGGCAAATTATTCCAGTCAGGCACTGGGGTTAAGCGTGGGCAGGCGAAATGTCTATTCACAAAAAAATCCCTGACGTGTTCGACTACGCCAAGGATGGATCTCCCGTCGCTCAAGACGACTCACCAACGCTATTAAGCATTTGCACTTACGCCACAGGGGGAATGCCGTAGGTGTTCAAGCGGACACCCCTACCGACGAAGTCGCCTCCACGTCACCCCTCAGAACACCACCCAAGCACTGCCTCCCGCCGAGGAACCCATTGGGAACAGCGACTGGTCAGGTGATCTCCCTGAGGTATCAGGCGCTGATGAATGGGGCAGGTGAGCAAGGTTTCGCAACGGTTACCGACCTCGTAGCGGAAGTGCTGGCAGGTGATACAGACCTTTGAGGTCTTCGATTGCTTGAGGGTGAAGTGATCGAGGTAGTCCCATTCCTCAGCGGCAAAGGCAGAAGGCGCAGCAGTCATCAGACGACAGCAAGTACGCCCGTACTACTCCCAAGGGTCGGGAAAAGTCAAGGCAGGGTGCGCCTGATCTTTGAGCGACTGCTGGAAACAGTCCGTCAGGCAGAGGTGGATATGACGGCATTCCATTTGAATTCTTCAGAAATGGCAGCAGTGGTGAGAGTAGGGGCAAGTGACTGCTCAGGTGCTCCCCCTGGGGTATCAGGCGCTAAGGAACGGGGGATTTCGCAACTGTTGCCGACCCATTGGCAGTGGCAGAGAGCGCCTTATGCAGATCCCGCAAACCTGTAGGAATCACTAAGAAGCGTCGTATGATACCGATATCCAGACAGGGGTTGCCATTTCGTGGCGTGCCTCTGTTCCTTTGAGTTTTTGAGGTTCTTATGGCAACAGTTTTTGACTTATTAAATCCATCTTATGTCGGAGGATCAGCGAGTAGCGATTCTCTCTCCGCCTCAACGTCAAATACGGCAATATGGGGCAAGCAAGGCAACGATATTTTATCAACAAAAACCAATCAATCGCCTGTATTTTTGATTGGTGGAAGCGGCAACGATACTTACATTCTAGATGGGTTGTCGAGTGCTATTGTTGCCGAATATGGGACGCAAGACTCCTCTTCCGATGTTGTCATTTTGCGCAACATTCCGGCAAGAATGGGGGAAAAATGGAACGGTTCTATCATAGATAATAGACATTTTTTCGCCTACATAGGCGGGAGCGGCGATGCCAATATGGACGTACTAATACTGGATTTCTTCGGTCCTGGCAACGGAATTGAGTATGTCGACTTTGGATCAGGTGGAGGAGGTTTAACCGGTCAGTACTCAAAAGATTCACTCAAAAGTTATATTATTGCTCAAGGTGCGCCCTCTAGAAGTTGGGAACAAGCAGACAGCGTCGACCTGGACTTTTACCTGAACGACCACAGTATCTTGAAATCTCTAATCGATGAAACCATAACAAGACTAAAGGATTTTCCAGATACACCACTGCCAATATATACAGTCACCCCATCCGCAACGACCCTAAATGAAGGATCAACCTTAACCACTACTGTTACGACAAAGGGTGTTACTACTGGCACCACCCTTTACTACTCGCTTTCAGGCACTGGCATCAGCACTGCTGATTTCTCTGCTGGTGCTTTAACGGGTTCAGGCACCGTTGGTACTGATGGTAAGTTCACCCTTTCTCATACTCTTGCCAATGATCTGACAACTGAGGGAAATGAAACCCTACAGATCAAACTATTTACTGATGCTGCTCTCACTCTTCAGGTGGGGTCTACTGCTTCTGTAGTCGTTACTGATTCTTCTTTGACACCAGTTAAGACCTACTCCATATCACCCTCAGCAACCACCATCAATGAAGGATCAAACCTAACTACAACAGTCACTACAACAGGCGTTACCACTGGCACAACCCTCTACTACTCACTTTCAGGCACTGGCATTACAACTGCTGATTTCTCTGCTGGTGCTTTAACGGGTTCTGGCACTGTTGGATCAAATGGTATTTACGCTTTTAGTCATACACTTGCCAGTGATCTGACAACAGAAGGACTAGAAACCCTACAAATCAAACTTTATACTGATTCTGCTCGCACTGTTCAGGTGGGGGCAACTGCTTCTGTAGTGATTGCTGATTCTTCCCTAACTCCTAAAACATATGCAGTCACACCATCAGCAACCACCATCAATGAAGGCGCAACCCTAACTACTACAGTCACGACAAAAGGCGTTACTACTGGCACCACCCTTTACTACTCGCTTTCAGGCACTGGCATCAGCACTGCTGATTTCTCTGCTGGTGCTTTAACGGGTTCTGGCACTGTTGGATCAAATGGTATTTACGCTTTTAGTCATACACTTGCCAGTGATCTGACAACAGAAGGACTAGAAACCTTACAGATCAAACTTTATACTGATTCTGCTTTTAAGAATCAAGTAGGGACAACTACTTCTGTAGTAGTTACTGATTCTTCCACCGATACTTTTTCCTCAGGTGCGACCACTACTCTTGCGTCAGGATACAAGAACCTTGTCCTCACTGGCACATCAGCAATCAACGCCACTGGTAATACCCTCAATAACACCATCACTGGTAATTCAGGCAACAACATAATTGATGGTGGTGCTGGGGCAGACACTCTTACAGGTCTCGGTGGTGCGGATACCTTCCTGTTATCAACTAAACCAACATTTGGTGCTTCAACTGCAGATCACATCACAGACTTCACTGCCTCACAAGGAGACAGCATCAGGATCGGTAGATCTGCTTTTGGCATTGCAACTAATGCTGGCGTATCGCTCACAACCGCGAAAAATGCAGGTGAATTAAACACTGCATTGACATCAAGCAACCTTTTTGTCTATGACTCCAGCAACGGCAATCTCTACTGGAATCAGAACGGATCCACTGGCGGATTTGGATCAGGTGGCATCTTTGCTGTGCTGGATAACAAAACTGCCTTAACCGCCTCAAATATCAATTTGTATTAGCACTCAAAACCTCCAACAAATCCCCAATCTCACAATCCAGCACCGTCACGATCTTTCCTGCCAACTCCAAGGAAAGTGCTGATGCCGCCTTTGGGTCGTCAGCAATACGCCCCAACCTTGTGATGGTCGTTGCTGCCACCCCTGCCTGAGTTGCCAGCGAGTTCATCGTGATTGCCTTTTCACCTGTCTCAGCACGACGCAGGTTTGCCTTAGCGATTGCCTTGGCGAGGGTGAAACGCACTTGTTTTGCCATAAGGAGCACCATACCTCAGGTGCCTTAAGAGGCAATACCCTCAAAAGGAGCAAGGTGCTTAGTGTTGGATGCTAAAAAGCATCCAAAGCAACCTGTATGACCAGAAAACCCGCAACGCCTGTTATCGCCAACAGAGATGGCAGACCAGATAAGACCACGACGGCTTCACCCAGGGGTGCCCCTTTTACCCAACGGGTGCTTGACCACCTCCCACATTGAACAAAGGTGGACCGCTGCCTGCGCTGAGGTCATCACCTTCTGCCAAACCAGGCAAATCCCCTGAGGAGCAACGCGCCCGCTGAAGTGCCTACAGGTCGAACAGGAAGTCACTAGTCAATCATCGCAGGCATCCCCCTGCTCGCCTCCTACCGAGCGACCCATTGGGAGCAGCGACCTTCAACGAATCCCGACTGGTCCACTGGGGGCACTGTCTGGTGAAGGGTAGGTTCTGAAGCACCACAGCACCCAAGACCCTGTAGAAAGCGTGGATTTACGGTGCGAAGGTTGCCTCAATCACTCTTTACGGGTTCGCTGACGGGGCAAAGGGTTCCACGCCATCTTGTGAGGCACATTTGCGGAGTACGTCAAACAGGGTGCTCAGCAGGACATTCATCTGTGGCGGAAGCGTTGCCCGTGGATCGGTTTGACCCGCCAAGAACACCATGGCACAGACGTCCGAAAGGCACTCCGCCTCTGCCTTTGTCAACAGTAGGCAGTACTGATCCTCAGAACGGATGATCCGCATGAGAGAAAAGAATGATTTGACCAATAACTTATTGTTTCACTGAAAAAAAGAGTGCGAAAGTGACGCAGGCGACTTCAAGATGTATCGGCGACGGCCTTAAATATGCCAAATGAATATTCGCGCCAGAAGCATCACACCTTTGTGATCTGACAAACAAATCGGTACGAGGGCAATGATTCAGAAAGTTTTGCAGTAACCAAATCCCGCATAACCGGAACCTCCGCCCACTTCCTCAACCTATGGACGGGTCGAACACCGCCATAGGCAAATTATTCCAGTCAGGCACTGGCGTTAAGCGTGAGCAGGCGCAATGTCTGTTTACAAAAAAATCCCTGGCGTGTTCGACTCCGCCAAGGATGGGTCTCCCGTCGCTCATTGCGACTCGTCAACACTATTAGGCATTTACACTTACGCCATAGGGGGATTGCCGTAGGTGTTCAAGCGGACACCCCTACCCCTACCGAGGTCAGGTGTCGGGGGTAACAGGCGCTTGAAAGCAGTGGGATACGCGATTTACGCTGGTTTGATGAACCGCCAGCACCAGGGTTTGCTCAGGGGTCTGCTTGCTGCAGTGACCTTCGGATTGAGCGCCCCACTCATCAGCACCCTCACCCCCTCAGGGTCGCCACTTTCGATTGCGGGTCTGCTCTATGGCGGGTCTGCGCTTGGGTTGCTAGCAGCAAGGAGCGTGCTGGGCAAAAGCAACCAGGAGAGTTCGGTTAAACGCCAAGATCTTGGGATGCTGGCAATGTTGACCTTGATCGGTGGCATCGCAGCGCCCATCTGTTTAGTAAGTGGCCTGGCGCTTCTTTCGGCGGGGCCCGCATCCCTGCTGCTGAACCTAGAGGCGATCTTCACGATGGGAATCGCCATCGTGGTGGGTAGAGAGCACCTCAGCGGCAAAGGAATCACCGCAGCGGTACTGATCCTTGCTGGCGCAGTGATCATTGGTGGTGGAACAACCACTGGTCCCACCCTTTACGGAGCAGTTCTTATTGCCCTGGCGTGTCTGGGATGGGGCATTGACAACAACATCAGTCAGCGCCTGAGCATCAGGGATCCAATCCAAGTTGCCTTGCTGAAATCAGTTGGTGCTGCAGTACCGATGCTGATTGTTGCTGGTATGGCAGGAGCAAGGTTCCCCACGCCTATCGAGACGGCACTCCTCCTTGTAATTGGTGGCATCGGATATGGACTTTCTATCTGGTTGGATTTGCTGGCATTAAGGGAATTGGGTGCTGCCAGGGAATCGGTAATTTTTGCGACGGCACCTTTTGTTGGTGCTGGTTTTTCAGTCGTTGTATTAAAGGAAACAATGGGCAGCAATCTGCTTGCCGCTGCTGCCTTGATGTTTGGGGGTATTGTCCTGCTGCTTCAAGAAGACCATGCCCATTGGCATCGCCACAGCGAACAGTGGCATGAACATAAGCACTGTCACTCCCCAATTGATCAGGACCCCCACCATGCCCATGAGCATCCAAATGGGGAAACAGATGATACAAAACAGGATCAACCTTTATGGCATTCCCATACCCATAAACACGAACCCATCACACACGCGCATCCCCATGCAAGTGATGAACATCACCGCCATCAGCATTGAATGATTGCAGTGGCGATTTGAATTGGCAGCTAGATCCTGGCCCCTATGAATCCTTTGATGTAGTCCACCCCCCAATCCAGGGTGTGGGGTGGAAGATCATAGATGTGGTAGAAAATTTCCCGCTTGGCAGCTTCTATCCTCTCAAGACCTATGGCCCTTAGGTTTGCTTCTGAGGCGCGCAGAAACTCAGCCCAATCCGCTGTATTGTTGTTTTTGGCTCCGCTGATATAAAGACGCCTTATTTCAGTAAATAGACCAGCCGTGGGCTCACAAAATGTGACTTGTTCATCACCCATTGGGATTGCCATGCTCTTGATGCATGACATGGAGAATTTCATCGCTTGGCGGGTTTCATCCACGGATAGGGCATCGGGGCTGCCCTCCCTATACAGATTTTGAATGACGCCATTTGTGCATTCGATCACCCTCAAAATCGCTAATTTGTCTAGTTCAGAAGAAGGTAGAGCCGAAAATGCTGCAGACCAGTCCATGGATTTGAAAACTTCTTTACAAATCTTAATTGGTTGCGATGGGGGAATGGGTGTCGAAAGGCACTTTTGGTCGACCTGGGTGCCAATGGGTCTAGAAAACGTGCAGAGTGCCCCTTTCAGCATGAAATCCGAAAGACCCTCTGCAGGTGGGTAATCGGGTTGTGCTCCTCGTCTCCGCGAACCTCCCAAAATTCAGTGCTGCCGCTTCTCAGTAGGGCCCGGAAGTCGTCGGCATCAATCAAAATCCCGCTTTCCATCGCCAGCTCCACCATCTGCTCTGGTGTGGAGGCTCCGTAAAACTGCTGCCCAAATTCAGGGTCACCGTCCACCTGGTGGCAGAGGTGGTCCAGCGCATCCAGGTAATGGGGTGGTGAGGGCTCCAAGTGAGGAACTCAACAACTCATCAATGGTAAGAAGTCGTCTGGTGCTGGATCCCAAGTCAACCCAGCTGGCACCGCAGCTGCGGCTTAATCTTGACAGACCTAGATAGCTCCCCTAGCCCGATGAAACGCCTGGTCGCCACCACCCTGCTTTGTGCCGCGGTTTTCGTAGGTGCGGCCTCGACCTGGTCCCCAGCCCCAGCCCAGGCCTGCGAAAAGCACCTAGATGGCCATCAAAACAGCTCCGACAGCAGTTCAGAGGGCGCCAAGAAATAGGTCCTAAAGGCTGGCGCTGGCATGCCAGCTATCCCCTTCCCCGATAGAAGCCTGGCAATTGACGCTTCTGTTCGTCACTTCACATTCGCCCCGCGCCAGCTGGGCATGGGGAATGCCTCTTGCCAGGCCGCGGCTATCAAATGAGGCTTCTGCCACCGTGCTGACCAAAAGCTTGATCGGCAATTCCGGCTTGCAGCCTCCATCGCCGTTGCAAAGCATTGGCTTTTGACCTTTCTCAAGGGAGCCCACGAAAATCAGCTCCCGGCCGGGGGCGATGAATCTGGCGCTCAGCAGGCCCTCGATATTTTGCTCTAGCCGCATCCTGCGGCAGTTATTGGCCACTGTTTGCTGCCCGAGCCTGGCGATGCGGTGCTCGATTTGGCAACTACCCAGCTGGGTTTCCCAGCGGCCAAAACCCCCGGCCTGGGCGGCTGCCATTAACACGGCACTGATGTTGAGAGCCAAGGCCAGGCCCAGCCTGTTCATTTCAATAGCCCGAATCAGCTACGCAAATGCCTTCGCAGCTAATGCCGTTGCTGGCGGTGCGTCCACAGTGCTTGCAGAGCACGGGATCAGGGGCTGGGGCAGTTTCCTGCTGCCCTTCTTCGCTGGGCTTCTCGGGGCTGGATGACAGATTTTGCACCGCTCTAGCTGGCTTCGATTTGCTCGTTCACGTCTGGAGTGAGCACCACCGGCAGCGCCTGGGGACGCACCATCGGCACCACGGGGTTGGCTGCGTGGGCCTCTTCAGCCCCTTCGGCATTTGGTCCACAGGCTTCCAAGGCTTCCTGCAGCAGCGAATCAAAGGTGGATCCGGGTAAGCGGTGGCGGGCCAGCTCGAGGAAGGCCCGGGCCAGGGATTCGCCCGCGGCGGCCCGCAGGGCTGGATTGTTGCGGCGTAGGTCTTGCTCTTCGGCGATGGCCCGGATAAACCTTTCGGTCACATCGCGCTTGGTGGCAGCGCGGATGCGGGTGTCCTGCTCTGGTTGGGAGAGAAAGCTTTGGGTTTCAAGTTCCGCCAATCGACGGGTGAGGCTGTCGAGAACCTCATGCACCTCCTTGGCCACGTGGGCCAATTGGCCATCGGAGAGCCGGGGCAGATCGGCCACAAAAACCTTGCCGTGGTCGCGCAGGGTGAGGAAGGTGGGACGCATGCCCCCGCCACCACCCATGGGATAGGCAGGCCGCTGGGGCGCTCCATAGCCTTCCTTCGGCCGTTGGGGGCGCACCGGTGCCAGGGGGCCGGCTGAGCTGCGGCGCCGGGTCAGGCGTTGGCCGGTGGCTATCGGTGCCGGGATAGGGGAAGGCGCGCCGGCCTGGCTGCTGCTATTGCCAATCGCAATTTCGCTGGAATTAAAGGTCATGACATCCGATCCTTATTAAGGGCCTATTGCTTGATTCCGTTGCGATCGCGATCCCAACCGACAAGATCTCCGGGGCCTAGGTGCCCGGAATCCGCTACAGGCAGCCTAGTGGCCCAGGCTGGATCCCCGGCAAGCCCGCCAATCCCGCTGCTGGGGCAGGCCCTGGGACCACCTCTCCCAACTCCCAGGCTTCGTAGCCCTGGGCTGCGCAGGTGGCCAGGGCCGCTGCCACCGCGTTGGGCGGCACCACCAGGCAAAAGCCCACCCCCAGGTTGAAGGTGTTCCACATATCTGCTTCTGGCACCTCCCCCGCGTTCTGCAGCCATTGGTAGATGGCTGGCCTGGGCCAGCTGCCTGGATCAATGCGGCCGTGGAGGCCGGCGGGTATGCAGCGGGGCAGGTTTTCCGGCAGCCCGCCACCGGTGATGTGGGCCATGCCGTGCAATGGGGTGGCCGCCTCCTTTAGGGCTTTTGTCAGTGCTCCATAGAGGCGGGTGGGGGCCAGCAGTGCGTTTATTAGGCCTTCTTCTTTGCCCGGCAGCAGGGTTGCATCGCTGACGCCCTGGTCTTCGAGGATGCGTCGCACCAGGCTGAAGCCATTGCTGTGGGCCCCGCTGCTGGCCACGGCCAGAATTCGATCACCGGCTTGCACCAGATGGCCGTCGATCACCTCGGCCGCCTCCACCACGGCCACACAGAAGCCGGCAAGGTCGTAGCGCCCTGGTCCGTAGAAGCCAGGCATCTCGGCGGTTTCGCCACCTAGCAAGGCGCAACCGCTCTGGCGGCAGCCATCGGCAATGCCCTCCACCACGGCAGCCATTGCCTCCGGGCTGAGCTTGCCGGTGGCGATGTAGTCGAGGAAGAAAAGCGGCTCAGCGCCACTGGTGATCACATCGTTTACGCACATCGCCACCAGGTCGATGCCCACGTTGTGGTGCTGGCCGTGGGCCTGGGCCAATTCGAGCTTGGTGCCCACCCCATCGCTGCCGGCGACCAGTAGGGGTTCCTTGAGGCCCGCTGGCAGGCGGCAGAAGCCCCCAAATCCCCCCAGGCCTCCCACCACCTCAGGCCGGCGGGTTGATTCCACACTGGACCTGATCCGCTCCACGAAGGCCCTGCCTGCGGCCACGTCTACTCCGGCTGTGCGGTAGTCCATCGAGAAGGCGCCCTGGTATCTGCTTTGGAGATCCTCCAATGCCGGGGCTGGCCAACGCCAGTTTCCGGCCACTGGCCGTGGACGACCCGGCGATTGGCACAATTGACGATCAGCTGGACTTATGTCAGTGATTTGCCTCGCTGATCGCCAGGGGCTTGCGGGCTGCCCGGAAGCCCAGGTAGGGCCTGGGCTGGGGCGGTTCGATAGTGATTGCTGATCAAAGATGATGGTGGCTAACTGCACCAAAAGCCTTCGGAAAGGCGGATAGGTTTCCGGGGTTGTTAATTCGAGATAGGAACTCCACCGGCGAATTCGCTTCTCAAACCCGCCACGATTTTGAGGAACTCCCATTTGGGTTTTTCAATTCTTGGTTTTGGCTGACAAGTAAATCCAACGCTGATGAACCACTAATTCGCTTGTGGTTGCTGCCCCTTAAGGCGGCGGGTTTCGTTTGTTATGCGTCGCACCTTCTTCCTAGGGGCCCTTGCCCTGTCTCTCTCTGGTAGCGCCCTTGTTCCCGCATTGGCCGAATCGAGCAGAGCTTCCACCCAATTCGGTGAGCTCCAGACAGCAAGTCCCAGCACCGAGGTCGCTATCCGCGAGGCCGGTGGCAATGCCAGTTCAGAAGATCCCCTAATCCAGTTGGGTCCTGAGTTGCCGATTGCTCCCCTCGCCATTCCCACCGCCAAGGTCATCAGGGCCTTCCAGGGCCAAGCCAGCTGGTACGGACCTGGCCTCTACGGCAACCGCACCTCCAGCGGTGAAGTGCTCCGTCCCGGAACCTTCACCGCCGCCCACCGTTCCTTGCCCTTCGGCACCAAGGTGCGTGTCACCAACATGGCTAACGGCAAAACGGCGATGGTGCGCATCAATGACCGCGGACCCTTCCATGGCAACCGCGTTATTGACATTGCCCATGGGGCAGCCAACCAGCTCGGCCTTACCGCCAGCGGCCTGGCTCCCGTCAAGCTCGAAGTGATCCAGTAAATCGAGTCACCGCGACCCATCCGCCAATCTGGCGGGTGGGTTTTTGTTTGGATTGATCCGCCTTGGCTCTCCAGCTTCTTCAAAGTTGCAGTGACCTGGCCCTCTGGCGGCAGCAACAGCCTGGGCCCGTGCATTTCGTGCCCACGATGGGGGCGCTGCACCAAGGCCACCTACGGCTCTTTTGCAGGGCCACCGAGCTGCGGGGCGCTGGCCAGCCAGCGGTGCTTGCCAGCATCTTTGTAAATCCCAGCCAATTTGGCCCTGGCGAAGATTTCAGCCGCTATCCCAGGGATCTGGCGGCCGATTTGGCGGTGGCTGAGCAGGGGTGTGTGGCTGCAGTTTTTGCCCCCTCGGTGGCTGAGATCTATCCCAAAGGCGTGGAGGAGCTCACGGCGATTCAGCCGGCGGCCAGCCTGCAGGAGGTTCTTTGTGGCCGCAGTCGCCCCGGCCACTTCAACGGCGTGGCCACTGTTGTTACTCGGCTTTTGCAGCTTGTGCGGCCCGATCGGTTGGTGATGGGGGAAAAGGATTGGCAGCAGCTGATAATCCTGCGGCGGGTCGCTTCCGACTTGGGTTTCCAGGCTTGGATTGAGGGCTGCGCCACCGTGCGAGAAGACCACGGGCTGGCCTGCAGTTCCCGCAACCGCTACCTCGAGCCTGGGCAAATGGAGCAGGCATGGGCCTTGCCAGGGGCCCTGGCGGCTGCAGCTGGGGCGATCAAGGCCCAGGACCAGACCCAAGCCAAAGACCCACTGTCTGCGAAATCCCTGATTGCCGGCGTACGCCAACGGCTCGAGGCGGCGGGCCTGGCGGTTGAGTATGTGGAGTTGGTGTCGGCCCATAACCTGAGGCCACTGACTGCCCTGGCGGGGGTGGGCCTTTTGGCCGCCGCCGTGCACTGTGGGTCTAGCCGTTTGATCGACCACACCTTCCTGATGAGCCGCTCTCCGATCGTTGCCATTGATGGCCCCGCTGGGGCGGGCAAAAGCACAGTTACGAAGGCTTTTGCCAAGCGTTTGGGCCTGATTTATCTCGACACGGGATCGATGTACCGGGCCCTCACCTGGTGGGTGCAGCAGCAGGGCGTTGATCCAGCCGATGGCCAGGCGGTGGCGCCCCTGCTGGTGGACTTGGATTTGCGGCTTACTACGGCGGCCGGCGGAGAGCAGCAGGTGCGCATTAATGGCCATGAGGTCACGGATGCGATTCGTAGCCCCGGAGTTACGGCCCAGGTGTCCCTGGTGGCGGCCCATGGCTGCGTGCGCGCAGCCCTTACCAGCCAGCAACAGGCCATGGGCCAGCGGGGGGGCTTGGTGGCGGAGGGGCGCGATATCGGCACCGCCGTTTTCCCAGACGCTGAATTGAAGGTGTTCCTAACGGCCACCACCATTGAACGGGCCCGGCGGCGGGCGGCGGATCTCCAGCAGCGGGGCTTTGCGGTGCCCCCCCTCGAGGAGTTGGAGCAGCAGATCGCCGAGCGCGACCACCTCGACTCCACCCGCGCCGTGGCGCCCCTGTGCCAGGCCGCAGATGCGATTGAGCTGGTTACCGACGGTATGGAGATCGGGGCGGTGATCCAGGCCTTAGTCGATCTGTTCCGTGATCGGGTGCCCGAGGAGGCCTGGCCCGCCCCCAATTAGGAGGCCAGGTGCTCGAGAAGGCCCCGGCAGGCGTCATCGAGTAGGTCGAGCACTTGCTCGAAACCCTCGGGGCCGCCGTAGTAGGGATCGGGCACATCCCTGACGCTAAAACCACTGCAAAAGCTGGTGATCGGCAGGATTTTGGCCGTGGCTTGCCCGTGGCGCTTGGCCATGGCCTGCACATGGGCCAGGTTGTCCGAATCCATCGTCAGGATCCAATCGAAGCGGTTTAGGTCCGCAATTTCGATCTGACGGGCCCGGCTGGGCAGCTCAATCCCCCGGGCCTGGGCCGCGCTTCGCATGCGCCCATCGGCCGGTTTGCCCACATGCCAGCCCCCGGTGCCGGCCGAGTCGACCTCAAAGCGATCGCCCGTTCCCTGGTTTTCGCTCAGGTGCAGAAACACCCCCTCGGCGGCTGGGGAGCGGCAGATGTTGCCCAGGCAGACAAACAGCAGTGATGGTTTGGCTGAAGCTGTCATGGAGATTGGAGGCGCTTGAGGGCCAGGTTGGCCCTTAGCTGCACCACCTTCGGATTGTCACTGCTGGGCCGTTGGAGCCCGTCGAGCCCCGCAAGCAACTTGCCGTGGGCTGCGGAGCCGAGCTCCAGGCCCGCTCCAAGGGCCTCGAGGCCCACCACCACCGCATAGCGCACCACCCATTCCCCATCGCCACAGGCTGCCAGCAGGGCTTCAAGGCAAAGGCAGCGGATCTGCTGCTGGCGCCATGCTTCTAATTCAGCCAGTTGCAGGTTGCCCAAGCCCTTGGCGGCGGCCTGACGCACACTGGCGGCCACATCGCTGCCAAGGGCGTCCACCAGCAATTCCAACCCGCGCACGTCGCCGATGCTGGCCAGGGCCCGCACCGCCCAGGCCCGGGCCCCATAGTTTTGTTGATCCAGCAGCAGTAGGGCTTCTACCGCTGTCGGCCCCAGGCCGATTAGGCCACGTACCGCGGCCGCGGCGGCACCGGGATTGTTGAAGCCGAGCACCTCCACCAGGGTGGGGGTTGCCCCCGGTTGGCCGCTGCTGGCCAGCTCCTGGGTTGCCAGCAATAGGGCCTCGCTGCTGGCAGCTTTCCGCACTGCCCTGATCAGCACATCTAAATCCGGGCCCACGGGAGGACTGGCGCTCATAGCAGGGAATCCATGCAGGCCAGTAGGGCTGCTTCGCCGGGTTCACCCTGGCCCTTCTCCACCAGGCCGCGTAGGGCCATTAATTTGAAGCTATTTTCGGCCAGAGTGCGCGAGATCGGCTCCAGGGCTGGCCTCCAGCCGGTTGCCCCCAGATCCATCAGGGCAGCTCGCCGCACTAAGAGTTGGGGGTGCTCCAGCAGCTCGATTAGGAGCTCGCTCCATCGGGCCTCACCGCTGAGCTGCAACAGGGTGCGGGCTGCTGCACTGCGGATCAGGGGACGCCCATGGCCCGTGAATGGCTCCACCACCGCCAGCACCTCTGGCGTGGCTAGGCCGATGTCGCCCAGGGCTTCCAACAGGGCCTCGCAGGGTTCTTGCAGCCTCGGCCCATCAGCCCTTTGCCCCCCAGCCCGCTCTGGCCCACTGGCGAGCCGGGCGCAAATCGGGGCTATGGCTTCGGTGGCCTTCAGTTCCCCTAGGGCCCGGGCTGCGGCCTCGCGCAGACCATCATCTGGGTCTTCAAGGCAGGCCAGTAGGTCGGGAATGGCCGCCCGGGCAGCGGGCGCCAACTTGCCCAGGGCCCGGGCCGCATTCCGGGCTACGGCATTTTCCTCCACCCCAGCTCCGGGATTCCTGGGGCGCCGTTGGTTTAGGGCTCGGCAAAGCAGGGGCACGGCCTCCGGGTGCTGGCTGCGCATCCGGCCCAGCCACCAGGCTCCGTAGTACTGCTGGGAATGGTCTTCGCTTTGGAGCAGGCGCCTAAGGGCTTCGGCCTCCGTGATCGGTTCCCCTGCTGTGGAGTTCCCGGCATCAGGATCGGCATTGCCGGCCATGGTTCTCATGGTGCAGAGCTGGGAGCTTGATGCTGCCATTGCGGCCTACGGCTGCGGCCAACCCGATTGCTCACTTCTCTACTTTGATTCTGGTATTTGTGAACCACTGGCAGTCGCTCTGTCTGGTACGCACCTAAGGCGGCGCAGGGGTCTGTGGGAAAAGATGCCAGGGCCCTGGCCATCACCAGGGCATCCTCAAGCCCCGCTGTCATGCCGCGGGCCTGGGAGGAGCTCATTGCGTGGGCGGCATCGCCGATCAGGCCAATCCTGCCCATGGCTAGGCGTGGCAGGGGGTCGAGGTCGAACGACCAATTGGCGATCACCCGGGTTGCCGGGGTGCTGGCGATCAGGTCAGCAGCATCGGCTGCAAGTTTTGCCAGGGCCCCAGGGGGAACTGGTTCCTGCAGAAGTCGGCGTTGCTCACTGCGCTCTGCTGGCAGGTCTTCTTCGTTGAAAAAACCCCAATGGGTTTGGGCTATGCCCTGTTCATCGCGGCCCAGGTCGAAAAAGTTGGCGTAGATGCCACGGCCCCTTGCATAGACAAAGAAATCGCCGTTGGTGCAGAAGTGGTCGTCGGCGACCACACCACGCCACACCCGATCACCCAGGTAATTGAGGTGCCTTTCCGGTGCCACCGCCATGGCCACCTGCGAAAAAATGCCGTCGGCGCCGATCAGCAAATCCCCCTGCCAGCTACGGCCATCGCTGAATTGCACGCTCACACCTGTTTCATCCTGATGGCAATTGGCCACGGCACAATTTCCATGGAAGAGGTCAGGGTCGACCTCTTGCCAGAGGGTCTTCAAAATGGCGCTGCGATGAATCAAAAGGCCGGGTGGCTCTCCTGGACGCTGCTCGGCTGGAGAAGAGTTGATTGACCTCCCCACCAGGTTGCGTATGTGGAAGGTCTGTACCTTTTGACCCGCGGCTATCAGGTTTTCGACAAGGCCCGGCACACCCGCCTCCAGCACCGCCTGCACCCCGGCAGCCACCAGCAAAATCCCGCAACCCTCGGCGCGGGGCGCAGAGCTCCGCTCAAACAGGCTTACCCGATGGCCCTGGCGTTGGAGCATCAGGGTTAGTAGCAGGCCTGAAGTGCCCGCACCGACGATGGCAATTCGCAGCATCGGGCCATTTGGTGATGCCATTTAAAGGTCGAACAGCACTCCGTGGATGTAGGCCTCGGTCCATTCCGAGCCGTAGAAGCGACTGAGCATGCCCCGGGCGGGATCCTTCTCTGCCCGGTACGCGGTGTAGCGATGCTGGCCGGCCAAAAGTTGTTGCCGGCGCTCCCCATCCACCGGGTTGGCCTCTGCCACCAGCTGCAGATAGAGCTCCAGGTAGGCCTTGAAGGCAGGAAAGACCACCGATTGGATCAGCCCATCGCCTTCCTCCCCATGGGGAATCCGGGTCCAGAGAAAGCCAGGGGAGAAGTAGGGCTCCGCCTCAGGGGGGATGGGCCCACCATCGGGCAGGCGATGTTGCCATTGCTCCCAGATCGGCAGCAGGCGCTCCCAAACCTTCTCGGTGTGAACAGCATCGGTCTTGATCGCTGGTTGTAGATCAAGGGCGATCAGATGACCCGATGGCAGGGTGACTAGATCGGCTCCAAAGAAGGGCAGATCGAAGTTGCAGGAAGGATTGATTACGAAATTGAGCACCGATGCCGCAGCACCCGCCTGCACGCAGGCCGCCCGCACCTGGCGCAGTTTCTCCGTGCTGCAGGCCCAGGTTGCGGTGCTGACAGCAATGGGCTGGGCCTTGGAGCCGGTGCTCCCGTCACGGCTGAGGAATTGGGAGTCGACCGGGTAGGCAACGGGTTCCAGGTTCTTGAGGGATGCCACCGCATGATCCAAAAAGACAGCCCAGCGCCAACCCTTCAGGTCAACAGGGTCGAGGCTGGAGCTTCTGGCCATGGGGGTGGTGGTCATGGGGAGACATCGTGGGTTGGGAGGGGTTCGAGAAGGCTCCCGGGGAAAAGGAACTCTTGCAGGAATCGATCTGACCAGGCCTTGCCGAAATGGCTAGTGAACAGACCATGGGCGGGATCCCTTTCGGCGCTGTATTGGTCGTAGATGGTCTGCAGGCGAGCCACCTCCGTGGGCTCCAGGCCCACTCCCTTTTGGGGAGCATTGTGCAGGGCCCAGTAGGCCTTGAGGAAGGCAGTGAAAGCCGTAGGCAGGGAGCCTTCTGCCTGCTGCTTATCGCCTCTGCAGAAAAGTAACCAGGGGGAGAAATACTGGTGGGGGTCGTAGGAACGCATGGCCTCCTCCCCACTGAGCTCAGGGAACTGCTCTTGCAGCTGGCGCAGACCTTCCAGGTGCTGCTCCAGATATTGCGGGGTCTGCAATAGGGGCTGGAAGTCGAGTACGGCCACCAGTTTTTGACGGGCTCCGAACCAGAGCAGATCGATACCCATGAGCGGTTGATCGCGGTCGTAGTCGGGATAGGCCACGGAGTTGAGCACCTGGAGGCTCTCACCGGCATCCAACCGGGTGACCCGCCACCTCCTAATGCCCGGCAACTGCCAAAGCCAGCTCTTGATCACGCTGGTGCCCTTGGCGGAATGGCATTCCCCTAGCCCTTCTGGGATTTCCAGGGGTTGGCCGCCGCTTGCCTGGATCCCCGCGTGGAGTTCGTTGAGAAAATCGTCGAACATTCGGGGTTTCTAGCCTGGGGTGGATGGATGCTGGCTGGCAGCGGGGAATCGGCTTTGGGCCTCTGCCCTGATCGCCTCCAGATCGCCGCCACTGGGGCAGCGAAGCTCGGTGCAATAGGTGGTCATGCTGACGCCATTAAGAAACTGCACGCTGCTGACCCGAATCCTCACGTCATTCGTGACGAACCAACAGCGTTCAATGCCGATGTTCGTGTCATAGCGGGTCGTGATCGTGAGCAGGCCGTCTTCGGCAAATACATAGGTGCTAACGACCGGTTGTTTTTCGATGTAGCCCTTGTCGCGCAATAGGAAGCCTCGGCGGGGGTTCTGAGCATCCACCACATCAACCAGCACGGCAGCTTGGTCCTCGCTGCGGCTTGCCTCCTTGAGGTTGCTTTCCCACCAAAAGCGTGCCCCCCCAGCTGCCTCACCCGCACCTACGTCCAGGCTTTCACAGACCCTCTGGACCACGGCATCAGAGGCGTCGAAGGGCTCGATGGTCAGGTTTGAATCTCCTGCCTCATCGTCTTGATGGTCTAGGTGGTGAACGGCGCGGCGGGTTAGCCAGGTGCCGGCGCTGGCGGCCAAGAAAGCCGCCATGGTTAGGGGTGGTGTGCTGAGCATCGATTCAGGCGGGCACGGCCTCAGTGCTGCCGGAGCGCTGACGGCGGGTGAGGAAGCCAAAGAGCACCTTGCCGATGGCGGCGATCAGGTTGCCCTCAAGCTCTTGAAACATCACCATGTTGAGGTGGAAGGCCCCATTGGCCTCTTCCACGATGCGATCGGCCATGGCCTGGTCAATCGGCAGGCCATCCAGCACGGTGCGGTAGTTGGCCTTAAAGCCCTTTTCGTCGGGGA
>NZ_JAGQBV010000046.1:0-16719 GCF_024345815.1 Cyanobium sp. HWJ4-Hawea
CCCTTCAGATACCAAACGTGGGACACGGGGGCCGCCAGCTTGATGAAGCCCATGCGGTGCCGGCGGACCCGGCTCTCGGTGACCTCCACGCCGCAGCGCTCGCAGACGATGCCGCGGTGACGCACCCGCTTGTACTTACCGCAGTGGCACTCCCAATCCTTGGAGGGGCCAAAGATCTTCTCGCAGAACAGCCCATCCATTTCTGGCTTGAGCGTGCGGTAGTTGATGGTTTCGGGCTTCGTTACCTCACCCACCACCTGGCCGTTAGGCAGCGTGCGCTGCCCCCACTGCATGATCCGATCGGGCGAAGCGAGCGTGATCTTGACGTAGTCGAAGTGGTTTTCGGTGCGGAGGTTGCTGTTGGACATCGGTAGTTAGGCGCGCGGAGATCGAGAGAGGGGGGACTTATTCAGCGATCAGTCGTCGTCGTAATCCGCGACGCCGAGGGATTCATAGGTGGGCCGACTGGGGGTGCTGCGACGGGGATTGACGTCCTGCATCAGATCGACTTCCTCACCTGCATCGGTGTAAACAGCGATGTCTAGTCCGAGGGACTGCAGCTCACGCATCAGCACCTTGAACGACTCGGGAGTACCGGGGCGGGGAATGGGCTTGCCCTTGACGATGGCGTTGAGCGCTTCGTTGCGGCCTTGCATGTCGTCGGACTTGACGGTGAGCAATTCCTGCAGGGTGTAGGCGGCGCCGTAGGCCTCCAGGGCCCACACTTCCATCTCACCCAAACGCTGGCCGCCCTGCTGGGCCTTACCACCAAGCGGCTGCTGGGTAACAAGGGAGTAGGGGCCCGTGGAGCGGGCGTGGATCTTGTCGTCCACCAGGTGGACCAGTTTGAGGATGTGGGCATAGCCAACCGTGACCGGTTGGTCGAAGGGCTCGCCACTGCGACCGTCGATCAGTTGGATCTTGCCGGGGTTCTGGGGGTCATAAACCCAATCTTTACCAGGCTGCTTGGCTGCTTCTTCGAGGTAGGCCTGCACGGTTTGCTTCGATTTCTCAGCCCCGTGCATTTCATCAAAGGGCACAACCTTGACCCGGCAGCCCAGGTGGGAAGAGGCCCAGCCCATCAGGCATTCGAAGACCTGGCCCACGTTCATCCGGCTCGGCACACCCAGGGGGTTGAGCACGATGTCGATGGGGGTGCCATCGGGGAGGTAGGGCATGTCCTGCTGGGGCAGGATGCGGCTGATGATGCCCTTGTTGCCGTGGCGACCGGCCATCTTGTCGCCGACCTGGATCTTGCGGCGCTGGGCCACATAAACCCGCACCACCATGTTTGCGCCGGGCGGTAGCTCATCGCCCTGCTCCCGGGTATAGATCCGCACGTCAACAACGCGACCCCTTTCGGTGCTTGGCACCCTCAGGGAGTTGTCGCGCACGTCGCGGGCTTTCTCACCGAAGATGGCCCGCAGCAGTTTCTCCTCAGGGGGCTGGTCGGATTCGCCCTTAGGGGTCACTTTGCCCACAAGGATGTCGCCGCTCTCGACATAGGCGCCGATGCGGATGATGCCCATCTCATCGAGGTTGCCAAGGCTTTCCTCGGCGATGTTGGGAATCTCGCGGGTGATTTCCTCGGGCCCAAGCTTGGTCTGGCGCGCTTCAATCTCGTACTTCTCGATATGCACCGAGGTGTAGAGATCATCGTGAACAAGACGGTCACTCAACAGGATTGCGTCTTCGTAGTTGTAACCCTCCCAAGGCATGTAGGCGATCAGAACGTTCTGACCCAGGGCAATCTCACCGCCCTCGCAGGCTGAGCCATCGGCCAGCACTTGGCCGGCGATCACTGGATCGCCCTGGCGCACGATGGGGCGCTGGTTCAGGCAGGTGTCCTGGTTGGAGCGCTGATACTTCTGCAGGTGGTGCACATGGTCGGTGCCCTGCTCATCGCGGATAACGATGGCGGTGGCATCCACAAAGGTGACGGTGCCGTTCACCCGAGTGATTGGCACCATGCCGGAGTCGCGGGCAACCTGGGTTTCCAGGCCCGTACCCACCAAGGGGCGCTCGGGACGCAGCAGGGGCACGGCCTGGCGCTGCATGTTTGAACCCATCAGGGCGCGGTTGGCGTCGTCGTGCTCAAGGAAGGGAATCAGCGAAGTGGCCACTGAAATCACCTGCACCGGCGACAGCTGGACGTAGTCCACCTGCTCGGGGGGAACTTTCTCGAAGTCCTGGCGGTAGCGCACGGGCACCAGCTCAGCGGTGATGCGGCCATCGGCGTCGGTGGGCACATCGCCAGGGGCCACCCGGCACTCGTCCTCGAGGTCTGCCGCGAGGTAGAGGGGGTCTCCGGATTTGTGAACAATGCCGTTTTCTACTTTCCAGAACGGGGTTTCGATGAAGCCGTACTCGTTCACCCGGGCGTGGGTGGCAAGCGAGCCGATCAGGCCAGCATTGGGACCTTCCGGAGTTTCGATCGGACAGATCCGGCCGTAGTGGGAAGGGTGAATGTCGCGCACGGCAAAGCCAGCCCGCTCCCGGGTTAAGCCGCCAGGGCCGAGGGCGCTGATGCGGCGCTTGTGGGTCAGCTCCGCCAGGGGGTTGGTCTGGTCCATGAACTGGCTCAACTGGCTGGAGCCAAAGAACTCCTTGATGGCGGCCACCAAGGGCTTGGGGTTCACCAGCTGGGCGGGGGTGAGCGATTCGGTCTCGCCCACGGTCATGCGCTCTTTGATGATGCGCTCGAGCCGGTTAAGACCAACCCGCACCTGGTTTTGCAGCAATTCGCCCACGGAGCGAACCCGGCGATTGCCCAGGTGGTCGATGTCATCAAGGCTGGCGCCACCTACATCGAGCTCGAGGTTGATCAGGTAATCAATGGTGCTAAGCACGTCCTCGGGGGTGAGGATGCGCACCGCATCTGGGATCGTCAGGCGCAGTTTTTTATTGATCTTGTAGCGACCCACCCGACCTAGGTCGTAGCGCTTGGGATCGAAGAAACGGCTGTGGAGCAGGCTCTGGCCACCGCTGACCGAGGGGGGCTCGCCGGGACGCAGTTTTTTGTAGAGCTCAAGCAGGGCCTGGTCTTCCGAGGAAATGCCCTCGTCGTTGGCCGCTTCGATCGACTTTTGGTAGTACTCCGGGTGACGCAGCTTGTCGAGCACGTCATTGTCTGACAGACCTATCGCCCGCATCAAGACGTGGGCATTGATCTTGCGGGTTTTGTCGACCCGCACGTGCAGCAGGTCGTTCTTGTCGGTTTCGAACTTGAGCCAGGCACCCCGGTTGGGGATCATGCTGGCGTTGAAGGTCTTACGGCCGTTTTTGTCCTGCTCGTCTTTGAAATAGACCCCAGGTGAGCGCACGATCTGGTTAACGATCACCCGCTCAGCGCCGTTGATGATGAAGGTGCCGCGCTCGGTCATCAGGGGCAGCTCGCCGATGAAAACCTCCTGCTCCTTGATCTCGCCGGTCTCCTTGTTGACCAGGCGGCAGGTCACATACATCTGGGAGGCGAAGGTCGCATCGCGCCGCTTGGCCTCTTCCACGTCGTGGCGGGGACGCTTCAGTCGGTACTCACTACCGATGAAGTGCAGTTCCAACTTGCCGGTGTAGTCGGTGATCGGGGAAAAGCTCTCAAGCTCCTCGATCAGACCCTTTTCCAGGAACCATTTGAAACTGGCGCGCTGTACCTCCACCAAGTCGGGTAGGTAGGTAACGGTCTTGGAGACCTTGATCGCGCTGCTCATGCGGTGAACCTGCAGGAACTGGTTAACAATTGACCGGTCGGCCCTGGACCTTGAAGCCCCGAAGGCAAGCCACGCAGACAGCCATCCCCCAGCGGGAACGGCTGCCCTTTGCGGGCTCACCCAGCGGATTTACTTCAAGATTTCAGGCGTCGACAACAAGAAGCGCTACCGCATCCGGGCCAGTCAAAGATCATACATTGTGAAGTGTCAGGCCAAACAGGCTTGAGGCGTTGGCACTACTGCTATTGGCCACGTTTGTGAGCGTTTCCCCACGCAGCTCCGCCACCTTGGCCGCCACGGCCGCCACGTAGGCCGGTTCGTTGCGCTTGCCCCGGCGGGGCACCGGCGCCAAAAAAGGACAGTCGGTTTCCACCAGGAATCGATCCACTGGGACCTGGCGGGCGCAGGCATGGGTGGCCTCTGCCTTCGGGAAGGTGACCGAACCGCTGAAGCTGATAAAAAATCCCAGCTCGAGGAAGTCGGCCATTTCCGCCGGGGTGCCGCCCCAGCAATGCATCACCCCCCTGGGGCAGGCTCCGCGCTGGGCCCGCTCCCGCAACTCCACCAGCATCGGTTCAGCCGCATCGCGGCAGTGCACGATCACGGGCAGATCAAGCTCCACCGCCAAATCGAGCTGGGGGCGAAGGATGGCGAGTTGGGCTTCGAGGTTTTTGTCGCGAAATAGGTCCAGGCCCAGCTCGCCTATCGCCACAACCCGCCCATCGGCCTGGGCGGCCTCCTTGAGCACCGTTGCCGTATCACTGCGCCAATGCTCGGTGTCCAGCGGGTGAACTCCCACCGAATAGCGCATCTCGGGGAAGCGGTCAGCCAGGGCCCTGATGGCGGGGATTTCCGCCGGCTCCACACAGGCATGCACCAGGGATTGGACCCCGGCCTGGCGCCAGCGCTCAGCCACCTGATCGATGTCGTCATCGAACTGGCGAAAAACAATGTGGCAATGGCTATCTACCAGTTGAACTGCAACCGGTGAACAGCCATCCTGAAGAGCTTCCAGGATCTCAGGCCTGGGCGGCGCTGGCCTGGGCTGTTGGGGCTTGGGGTTCAATTGCTTTTTTGACGGCCGAACTCAGGCGCGACTTTTGGTTGGCACCGGTGTTGCGGTGCAGCACACCTACCTTGATGGCCTTGTCGATCTTGCTGAAGGCAGCATTCATGGTGGCTTGCACAGCCTCCTTCTTGGCCTCAACCGGCTCTTGCCCGTAGGCCGTTACGGCGGCAAAGCAGCGCTTCATAAGGGTGCGCAGACCCGACTTATAGGTGCGGTTACGCAGGCGGTTGCGCTCGGCAACTTCAATGCGCTTTTTCGAAGACTTGTTATTGGCCACAGGCGGTCGTAGGCGCGTTCAGCAATCTCTGATCTTACCTTCACGCCCCCCTGGGGGCCAAGCAAAGGACCAGAGCTTTGGCGCACTAACTTGAGATTCCCTGCCAGCGCTGCAAAGCCCGTGGTCTCCTCCCCGCCTCCCCTCACGATCACCTGCCTGCGGGATCGCGACCATGCGGCCGAGCGATTGGGCGCAATTGCGGAGCGCACCAGTGGCTCCCAGATGGCTGAGGCAATGGCCAAGGTGGAGCAAATAATTGACCAGGTGCGCAGCCAGGGGGATCGGGCCCTGATCGAATTGACCCAACGCTTCGATGGCGTTCGACCCGAACCGCTGCGGATTCCCCAAGAACGGTTGGCCCAGGCCTGGCAGCAATGCCCGGCCCCTTTGCAGGCAGCCCTGGAGCTGGCCCACCAGCGGATCCTGGCCTTTCACCAGCAGCAGATCCCCCAGGACCTGGCCGTGACCGGCCCCCATGGGGAACGGCTCGGCCGGCGCTGGCGCCCCGTGGAAAAGGCGGGTTTATACGTGCCCGGGGGCCGGGCCTCCTATCCCAGCACCGTGTTGATGAATGCGGTGCCGGCCACGGTGGCTGGCGTCCAGCGCCTGGTGATGGTCACGCCGCCTGGCCCCCAGGGGGAACCCAATGCCACCGTCTTGGCCGCTGCGCACCTGGCGGGAGTTGAGGAGGTCTATCGGGTGGGTGGTGCCCAGGCCGTGGCCGCCCTGGCCTATGGCACCGAAACGATTCCCCGGGTGGATGTGGTCAGCGGACCGGGCAACCTATACGTAACCCTGGCGAAAAAGGCTGTCTATGGCAGGGTTGCCATAGATTCCCTGGCCGGCCCCAGCGAGGTGCTGGTGATCGCAGATCACACCGCCAAGGCCGACCAGGTGGCGGCCGATCTGCTGGCCCAAGCCGAACACGACCCCCTAGCCGCGGCCATTCTGTTGACCACCAGCCCCGAGTTGGCGGCGGCCCTGCCGGCGGCCCTGGAGGCCCAGTTGGCCGGGCACCCCAGGGCTGAAATCACCCGCCAAGCCCTGGGCGACTGGGGCCTAATCGTGGTCTGCCGCGACCTCGACCAGGCAGCCCAGCTCAGCGATTGCTTTGCCCCCGAACACCTGGAGCTGCTGGTGGAGGATCCCGAATCCCTGGCCGATCGCATCAAGCACGCCGGGGCGATCTTCATGGGCCCCCATAGCCCTGAAGCCGTGGGGGATTACCTGGCCGGACCAAACCACACCCTGCCCACCTCGGGCACGGCCCGTTTTGCGGGGGCCTTGAGCGTGGAGACCTTCCTGCGCCACACCAGCCTGATCCAGTTCAACCGCGCGGCCCTGGAGGCCACGGGCCCTGCCGTGATCACCCTGGCCGAAAGCGAGGGGCTCCACAGCCATGCCGAATCAGTGCGGCGCCGGCTCGGTTAAGGATGCTGGGGGCTTAGGCGAGCTCGCGGACGCCCGGCACCCCATCGACGATCTCGCCGACGAGCACCTGGTCGGTGAGATTTACGAACAGGCCGTTCTCCAAGACGCCGGGGAGGTTGTTAATTTCCTTCTCCAGGCCTTCGGGATCGCCGATCCCTCCGCCAAATTTCACATCCAGCACCAGGTTGCCCTGGTCGGTGACCACCGGGCCTGCCTTACGCACGGCCATCCGTAATTCAGCCACGCCGCCCAATTCCTGCAGCTCGGCCTGCACCTGGCGCCAGGCACCGGGCAGCACTTCTACGGGCAGCAGGAAGCCCAGGTTGAGGGTGTCCACCAACTTGGTGGAATCAACCACCACCACGAAGCGCTCCGCCCGGCGGGCCACCAACTTCTCCTGCACGTGGCAAGCGCCGCCACCCTTGATCAGCTGGAGAGAGGGATCCACCTCATCGGCGCCATCAATGGCCAGGTCAATCCTGTTGACAGCATTGAGGCTCTGGAGGGGGATGCCCAGCTCCGCCGCCAACACCTCCCCTTGAAAAGACGTCGTTACCCCAACGATGTCCTTGAGCTCGCCGCGCTGCAACTTGGCCCCAAGGGCCCGGATCATTAGGGCGGCAGTGGAACCGGACCCCAATCCCAAAACCATGCCGTCACGGATCTGTTCGATGGCAGCTTCAGCGACTGCCTGCTTCATCCGGTCCTGCAGATCCGACATGTCCGTGTGCTCGGGGCCGCGACCGTAGCTCAGCCAAGGTGAGTCAGCCCGCCAAGGGCATGGCCGCGGGCTTGATCGAGAGCTGGATTTCCTGCTGGCCCCTAATCACCTTCAGGGGCAAAGGCTCATTCAGGGCAGAGCGCTCCACCACCTGCAGCAGCGCACCGGGATCGGCCACCTGCTTGTTGGCTACGGCCACCACCAAATCGCCGCGCCGCAGGCCGGCCCGCTCCGCCGGGCTATCGGGGAGCACCCTTTGCACCAGGGCTCCGTCCTGCTCCGGCAATTGCAGAAGCGCTCCGGGGTCGCTGTTGTTGTCACGGGCGCGACGGGCCGTGAGGGGCACCAACTGGAGGCCGAGATAGGGATGGAGCACCTGGTCGCCGCGGCTGAGTTGGTCAGCCACGCCCTTGGCCAAGTTGATCGGAATTGCAAAGCCCAGTCCGGCCCCTGGACCGGAGCGCACCAGGGTGTTGATACCCACCACCTCGCCGGCTGAATTGATCAAGGGTCCTCCGGAATTGCCCGGATTGATCGCCGCATCGGTTTGGATCAAATCCAAGCGTTTATCTGCAAAACCAAGGCTATGGATGTCGCGATGCAGGCTGCTGATGATGCCCAGGGTCACCGTGCGCTCGAGGCCATAGGGGCTGCCAAGGGCGATTGCCCAATCCCCCACCTCGAGGGCTTCTGAATCGCCCAGGGTGGCCGACTGCAATGGGTGGCCCTTCTCAATGCGCACCACCGCCAGATCGGTCACAGGATCTGCTCCCACCACGGCCCCATCCAGCTGGGTCCCATCCGAGAGGGTGATCTCCACGGTGTCGACCTTGTCGACCACGTGGGCGTTGGTTAGGACCAAACCCCCAGCAGCATCAATCACCACCCCCGATCCCTGGCCCCGTTCGCGCATGCTGCCGGCCGGATCACCAAGCAAATCGCGCAGAAAGGGATCGAGCATGGCCGGATCAAATGGCTGGCGAGCCACGTCCCGTTCGGTGTCAATTCGGACAACAGCGGGGCCCACCAATCGGGCCGCATCGGCCACGAAACTGTGGCTTGCCTCCGGAATCGGATCGGCCCAAGCCGCCGGCACCGGCGCCAAACCAACCAGACCCCAGCAGAGCGCCAGGACCACACACAACCAGTGGACAACTGCCATCAGCCAAGGCTAGGGGGCTAGGCCCCCTTAAGTTGGGCGGAAATCAGCGCACATGCGCAACAACCAACTTTTAGCGAGATACCCATGGCAGAGATACCTCCCGGTAGCCGGCAGCGCTGCAGCCTCTGCCAAGTTGAGATCCAGGGCATGGCAGGTGGCAACGACCTAGTGCACTTCAGCCAGGGGGGACCGGGCAGCCGCGCCAAGCTATGGGCGAGGGTTTGCCAGTACCTGAGCACTCCTGAGCAGAAGTCCCAATGCATCAACCTTGATGCCAGCTTGAGGGGAACCGTGCAAAAGAGCGATTATTTCGCCGAGGCGCCAATGATCAACCTGCCCCCCACTCCCGGCGGCCCTGAGGATTAAGCGGCCCAGCCCTGTGGGCCCGAATAACCCATCCACTAAGGTGAATTTGTGCCCGGCGGGCATCCCTAAGAAATCCTGGTTTGATTACCGGGTCACTTTCCTAGGGCAGTTTCAAAAACTGCAGATGCCGGCGGGTGCCCAATCCCTGCCCACCTGCAGCTTTGACCACCCCGCCCACCACAGAGCTCGAAAAGCTGGCCCTGGAGGCCATGGCTGCATCGGGATTCGTGCTGCGCGGCATCCAGGTGCACAGCCATCGCATTCCGATGACAGTGCAGGTACTGGTGCAGCGAGCCGATGGCGGCGACATCAGTCTCGACGAATGCGCCTCCATGAGTGCCCCCCTTGGTGAAGCCATAGAAGCGGCGAGCTTGCTGCTCGAGCCCTATGTTTTGGAGATCAGTAGCCCTGGCGTCAGCGACGAACTTCAGGACGATCGGGATTTCCGCAGTTTTCGCGGCTTCCCAATCGAAGTGGAATTCCGCGATGCCAAAGGCGAAACGGTCTGCAGCGAAGGGCTCCTGCTCGAGCGTGACGCCGATGCCTTGCACTTAAACCTGCGGGGCCGCATCAAGCGCATTCCGCGTCCAGATGTGATCAGTGTGCGTTTGGTAACTCCAACCACCTGATCTCCCAACCCAAGACCATTCCCCACCCCTGATCCATGGCCCTGGTTCTGCTCCCCGGTCTCAACAACCTGATCGAGGACATCAGCGAAGAGAAGAAACTGGCTCCAGCCGTGGTGGAGGCCGCCCTGCGCGAAGCGCTGCTTAAGGGCTATGAGCGCTACCGACGCACCCTTTACCTGGGCATCAGCGAAGACCCCTTCGAGGAGGACTACTTCTCCAACTTCGATGTTGGCCTCGAACTGGACGAGGAGGGCTATCGGGTGCTGGCCTCAAAAATCATTGTGGAAGAGGTGGAAAGCGAAGACCACCAGATATCCCTGGCCGAAGTCCAGCAGGTGGCCGAAGACGCCCAAATCGGCGACACGGTCGTCTTGGACGTAACTCCCGAGAAGGATGACTTTGGCCGCATGGCGGCCTCCACCACCAAGCAAGTGTTGGCCCAGAAGCTGCGCGATCAGCAGCGCCGCATGATCCAAGAGGAATTTGCGGACCTGGAAGATCCTGTGCTGACCGCCAGGGTCATTCGCTTTGAGCGCCAATCCATAATTATGGCCGTCAGTTCTGGCCTGGGCAGGCCAGAGGTGGAAGCGGAATTACCGCGCCGCGACCAATTGCCCAACGACAACTACCGGGCCAACGCCACCTTCAAGGTGTTCCTGAAGGAAGTCAGTGAGATTGCCCGGCGCGGCCCCCAGCTGTTCGTGAGCCGCTCAAATGCCGGCCTCGTGGTGTATTTGTTTGAAAACGAGGTGCCTGAAATCCAGGAGGGTTCCGTGCGCATCGTGGCCGTGGCCAGGGAAGCAAATCCGCCAAGCCGGTCAGTGGGCCCCCGCACCAAGGTGGCTGTAGACAGCGTCGAACGGGAGGTGGATCCGGTGGGGGCCTGCATCGGCGCCCGAGGTTCCCGAATCCAACAGGTGGTCAACGAGCTGCGGGGCGAAAAAATTGACGTAATTCGCTGGTCTCCAGATCCTGGCCAATACATTGCCAATTCCCTGAGCCCGGCCCGGGTTGAGATGGTGCGCTTGGTTGATCCCCAAGGTCAGCACGCCCACGTGCTGGTTCCCCCCGATCAGCTCAGCCTGGCCATAGGCCGGGAAGGCCAGAACGTGCGCCTGGCGGCCCGCCTGACCGGCTGGAAAATCGACATCAAAAATGCCTCGGAGTACGACCAGGCCACCGAAGACTCGGTGGTCTCCGAACTGATCGCCCAACGCCAGGAAGAGGAGGCCCAGCAGGCCGAGGTGGAGGCCCGACTTGAGGCGGAACAAGCTCTGCGGGCTGAAGAAGATGCCCGTCTGCGGGAGCTCTATCCCCTACCCGAAGACGACGAGGAATACGCCGAGGCCGAGTACGACTACGAAGAAGCACCCCAGGAGGCAGCTCCAGAAGAAGCAGCTCCAGAAGAAGAAGCCCCCGAAGAGGAAGGAGCCCGGTGAGTTCTCGGCCTGTGCTTCGGCGCTGTGTGAGCTGTCGCGAATTGCTGGATCGTCAGCAGTTGTGGCGGATCATCAGGCTCGCCGAAGGGGGAATCGGGTTGGATCAGGGCATGGGCCGATCGGCTTACCTCTGTCCCAACCAGGAGTGTTTTGAGGAGGCGAAACGACGAAAACGTTTGCAACGGGCCTTGCGCTGCCAAGTTGCAGAAACAATCGTCGAAACCCTCGAACAACGACTGAATACCAGCGTTGATCGCGCCTCTAAGGCAATATGAACATTGGCCGCCCCGTGCAAGCGGCCTGGATCCCGTTGGCCCCCGATTCGGCGGCCCCTGGGAACCGTCCACTGGAGACCTGAATGACCAGCAGCGGCAAAGTCAGAATTTATGAGTTGTCTAAGGACATGGGCCTGGACAACAAGGACGTGCTCGACGCCGCCATTTCGCTGGGTGTTGCGGCAAAAAGCCACAGCAGCTCGATTAGCGACGACGAGGCAACAAAAATCCGCTCGCTGATTAACAAGGGCGCCCAAAGCAGCGCAGCTGCCGCCGCTCCAGGCAAGGCCATTCTCTCGGTGAAAAAAGCCGCCCCTGCGGTAGTGGCCCCTGCGCCTGCAGCTGCGAAGCCCGCAGCGCCAGCCGCAAAGCCCGCAGCACTGGCCGCTCCTGCGGCGAAGCCCGCAACTCCGTCGATGGCCGCAGCAGTCCCGGCCCGGCCCCCCGCTGCCCAACCAGCCACTGCCAAACCCCCGGCTGCCGTTAAACCCCCAGCCCCCAAACAACAGGCTCCCCAGCAACCACCTGCTCGGCCAAGCGCCGCAGCCCCTGGCCAGCCTGCTGCGCCAGCCGCAAAACCTGCTGCGCCAGCCGCAAAACCGCCGCTCGTTATCGCCAGCAAGCACCCCCTAGCTGGGAAACCTCCCCTCCCGGGAAAGCCCCCCCTAGCTGGCAAGCCGCCCCTCACCGGCAAACCGCCGGTGCCCAATAAACCGGTGGTGATCGCCTCTAAACCGCCAGCCCGTCCTTCTGCACCAGCACCTGCCCAAGCCCGCAAGGGCGACGCCCCCGCACGGCCCGTGGCAGCCAAACCCCAGCTCGTTGGCAGACCCATAAGCACCCCCCCCGGCGGACCTAAAGGCGCAGGCCCCACCAGCAGTCGCCCGGCGCCACCGGCGGGCAGGGCACCCCTGAGCCAGCGCCCCCCGGCACCCCAGCGTTCGGGAGCCCCAGCCCCCATCCGCCCAGGCCAGGAAGGTCGGGCCGCCGGCAGTGCCCCTGGCCGCCCCGCCCCCAGCCCCCTTGAGCTGGTGGGCAAACCAATTCGCCGCGACAGCGAAGGCCCTGGTGGAGCCGGCGGCAATCGCCCTGCCGCTCCAGGCAGGCCTGGCATGCCCACGGGAATGCGCAAGCCGGTGGCCCCTGGCGAGCTGATGCAGCTGCAGAAACCAGGCCCAGGTAGGTCAATAGCACCACCGCCGCGCCGCGCCGGTGAGCGCAGCGAAGCGGGTGCGGCGGGTCCTGGCGGTGGCACTGGCACTACCGATCTGGTGCGCCCCGCGGCCACTCCCCCCTCGGCCCCCAGGCGCCCCGGTTTCCGCGCGGCCACCCCTGCGGGAGCTGCCGGCCGCCCCCGCAGGCCCGACTGGGATGACAGCGCCAAGCTGGAGGCACTGCGCAGCCGTACACCTCAAAAACAGCGCACCAAGGTGCACATCATTGGTGAAAACGATGATGCCCTGACTGCTGAAACCGGCGGATTTGCCGGCGAACAGGAAGCAGTGGTGCTGCAGGCCAGCCTGGCCAGGCCCGCCAAGCCCCGCAGCGCCGGTGGAGCTGCTGCCAAGCCGATGGCGGCGATGCGCAAGCGCAAGAAGGAAACCACCCGCCAGCGCCAGCGTCGCCGGGCCATGGAGCTGCGTGCCTCCCGCGAGGCCAAGCAGGTGCGGCCAGAAATGCTGATCGTGCCGGAGGGGAACCTCACGGTGCAGGAGCTGGCCGACAAACTCAGCGTCGAGAGCTCTGAAATCATCAAGAGCCTCTTCTTCCGTGGCGTAATTGCCACGGTCACCCAGACCCTCGACCTCTCCACAATCGAGGCGGTTGCTGAAGAATTTGGTGTGCCCGTCCTCGAGGACGACGTCCAAGAGGCGGCCAAGAAGACGGTGGAGATGATCGAGGAGAGCGACCTCGCCTACCTGATCCGTCGCCCGCCCGTGGTCACCGTGATGGGCCACGTGGACCACGGCAAAACCAGCCTGCTGGATGCGATCCGCAAAACCAGGGTGGCCGCCGGCGAAGCCGGAGGCATTACCCAGCACATCGGTGCTTACCAGGTGACCGTTCCCCACGGTGGAGAAGAGCGCAAGATCACCTTCCTCGACACCCCTGGCCACGAAGCCTTTACGGCCATGCGTGCCCGCGGCACCAAGGTCACAGACGTGGCCGTGCTGGTGGTGGCAGCCGACGACGGCGTTCGCCCCCAGACCCTGGAGGCGATCAGCCACGCCCGGGCCGCCGAGGTGCCGATCGTGGTGGCGATCAACAAGATCGACAAGGAGGGGGCTTCGCCAGATCGGGTCAAACAGGAGCTTTCTGCCCTCGAATTGGTGGCGGAAGACTGGGGCGGCAACACCGTGATGGTGCCCGTCAGTGCCATCAAGGGCGAAAACGTCGACAAGTTGCTGGAGATGATCCTGCTGGTCACCGAAGTGGAAGACCTGCAGGCCAACCCCGAGCGGATGGCCAAGGGCACTGTGATCGAAGCCCACCTCGACAAGGCAAAGGGCCCGGTTGCAACTCTGCTGATCCAAAACGGCACCCTGCGGGCCGGCAATGTGCTGGCGGCAGGCCCCGTGCTGGGCAAGGTGCGCGCCATGGTCGACGACACCGGCAAACGGGTCAAGGAGGCTGGGCCCTCCTACGCGGTGGAGGCCCTGGGCTTCAGCGAAGTGCCCACCGCCGGTGATGAGTTCGAGGTCTATCCCGATGAGAAAACAGCTCGGGCCGTGGTCGGAGACCGGGCCAACGAAGCCCGCGCCACCCGCCTGGCCCAGCAAATGGCCTCCCGTCGGGTTTCACTCGCCTCGATGTCTGGTCAGGCAAGCGAAGGCGACCTCAAGGAACTGAACCTGATCCTCAAGGCCGACGTGCAGGGTTCCGTGGAGGCCATCCTTGGCTCCCTCGAGCAGCTGCCCCAGGGCGAGGTGCAGGTGCGGGTACTGCTTTCGGCGCCGGGCGAAATCACCGAAACCGATGTGGACCTAGCGGCAGCCTCTGGCGCCGTGATCGTGGGCTTCAACACCTCCATGGCCCCAGGGGCCAAGCGGGCCGCCGATGCCACCGGCGTCGATGTGCGCGACTACGAGGTGATTTACAAACTGCTGGAAGACATCCAGATGGCCATGGAAGGTCTGCTGGAGCCAGAGTTGGTGGAAGAAAGCCTGGGCGAAGCCGAAGTGCGCGCTGTGTTCACGATCGGCAAGAGCGCCGTAGCTGGCTGCTATGTCACCAGTGGCAAACTGCAGCGCAACTGCAAGGTGCGCGTCTTCCGGGGCAAGGAAAAGGTCTACGAGGGCGATCTCGACTCCCTGCGCCGCAATAAGGACGACGTCAAGGAAGTGGCCACGGGCTTCGAGTGCGGCATTGGCACCGATCGCTTCAATGGCTGGCAGGAGGGGGATCGGGCCGAGGCCTTCAAGCTCGTCACCCAGCGCCGCACCCTCAGCACCTAGGGCTAGACAGTGAATCCCCGCCGCGAGCCCCTGCTTTGGCTCCAGCTGGTTGGCCTAGGGGCCATCCCACTGGAGCTGTTGCTGGTGCTGGTGTTGCTGGCGGGCAGTGATCCTGGCCGCTTTCCCCTACTGGAATGGCTGCTGGTCTGGGGACTGGGGGCAGTTGCACCTTCGGTGGTGTTTTGGCTGAAGCCGCCCGATCCTTTTTCACTGCTCCTAGTTCAGGCCCCAGGCAGCAAGCGCCGACCTGAGCAACAGAACATCACGGCAATCCCCCTAGGGATGCCCTTCAAGCTCCTACTGGCCAGTGGCACTCTTTTGCTACTGCCCCTGTTGCTATGGCTTGATCGCACTTCGGTGCTGGCCACCAGCTTTGCCCTAATCCCCCGGGCCAATCGCCTCACCTCCCTACTGCTCTGTGCACCGGTGCTGGCCTTGATGGTCTGGCAGTGGCAGCAGCTGGTGCAAGCGACCTGGCTGCTCAAAGGTCAGCCCAAGGCCCCAGACAGCGGCGGCGATGCTCAACAGCCCAAGGCACGACTTTGCCTTGGGCTGCCCTGGATGCAGCTGCGTGAGCTCGAACCAGGCCAGGAATTACCGGCTCCCCCTGCCCAGGCGATAGTTGAGCCCCAGGAGTCAATACAGCTGGCGGTGCCAGATACAGAGCCAGCCCCGACGACAGAGCCAGACATAGGGCCGGCGCTGGGGCCAGAAATCACTGATGTGGCTTTTACGCCGATCGAAAAGTCTCAGGGGGTTGGTCCTAGTGAGTCAGCTCCTGTTGCGATCGAACCAGAGGAGGCCCCCAAACAGGACCAGGGCACCCACCTGGATGATCCAATCGGTTGACGGCACCAGCTCGCCGCTGGAAAAGCGCATCGCCATGGTGGCCAGACCAAGCCCCGCCGAGGCCACCAGGGCAAACCAGATGCCGCGCCTCAAACCACGCCATGGCGTGCGCACCTCTTGGAGCAGGCGAGCCCGCAGCTCTGGATCAAGGTCAGGGGGCTTCGATCCCATCAAATCAGGCCTATCGGCGGCTGGACAATGCTAGTTTCACAAAGGGGCCGGTGTAGCTCAGGGGTAGAGCAACTGATTCGTAATCAGTAGGTCGTCGGTTCAAATCCGATCACCGGCTTATTTAATAGTTAAGTCAAAGAGTTCACGTTAGTAACAGGCATTGCTTTCAGGGTCTTAGCCACAAAAAAGCCCCCCTCTAGGAGAGGGGGGCTGGGATTCCGTCGATTTGCTCTGGAAACAGTTGAAGCTTTTAGCCTCAGCCGATTGCAGGGGCGGTCAGAGCTACGGGGGTAGCTTCTGCAGCAGCCAGGTCAAGCGGGAAGTTGTGAGCGTTGCGCTCGTGCATTACTTCCATGCCCAGACCAGCGCGGTTCAGAACGTCAGCCCAGGTGTTGAGCACACGACCCTGGGAATCCAAGATCGACTGGTTGAAGTTGAAGCCGTTCAGGTTGAAGGCCATCGTGCTCACGCCCAGGGCGGTGAACCAGATGCCGACAACGGGCCAGGCAGCAAGGAAGAAGTGCAGGCTGCGGCTGTTGTTGAAGCTGGCGTATTGGAAGATCAGGCGACCGAAGTAACCGTGGGCAGCCACGATGTTGTAGGTCTCTTCTTCTTGGCCGAACTTGTAGCCGTAGTTCTGGCTCTCGCTTTCGGTGGTTTCACGCACCAAAGAAGAGGTAACCAGTGAGCCGTGCATGGCGGAGAACAGTGAACCACCGAAGACGCCAGCCACACCAAGCATGTGGAAGGGGTGCATCAGGATGTTGTGCTCAGCCTGGAACACCAACATGTAGTTGAAGGTGCCGGAGATGCCCAGGGGCATGGCGTCCGAGAAGGAGCCCTGACCGAAGGGATAAACCAGGAAGACAGCAGAGGCAGCAGCCACAGGTGCGCTGTATGCAACGCAGATCCAGGGGCGCATGCCGAGGCGGTAGGAAAGTTCCCACTCACGTCCCATGTAGGCGTAGATGCCGATCAGGAAGTGGAAGATCACCAGTTGGAAAGGACCACCGTTGTACAGCCACTCATCGAGGCTGGCGGCTTCCCAGATGGGATAGAAGTGCAAGCCAATGGCATTGCTGGAAGGAACAACAGCACCGGAGATGATGTTGTTGCCGTACATCAGTGAACCGGCAACGGGCTCACGGATGCCGTCGATGTCGACGGG
>NZ_JAGQBV010000047.1:0-16570 GCF_024345815.1 Cyanobium sp. HWJ4-Hawea
TCGCCGGGGCCAATGCGAAAGAGGTCGGTGGGCACCAGGCCCTGGAGGGCGTCTTTGGCCCCATCCCCCTGGAGCTGCAGCACCCCCATGTGGGAGATGTCGAACATGCCGCAGTGGTTGCGCACTGCCCTGTGTTCAGACACCAAGCCTTCAAATTGCACGGCCATCTCCCAGCCGGCAAAGGGCACCATGCGGCCGCCAGCAGCTTGGGCGGCCTCAAATAAAGGGGTTCGCTTCATGTCCAGGACCCTATTTGCTGTGGGCGGCCAATGCAGAAGAGAGTCGAAAGATTGGCGCGTGGGTGCTTTGCATTTGCCTTTGCCATTTCTACGGTGGGCGACCGCCTCGAGGGCTCGATGGTTCAACGCCCTTGCTGCCGTAGCTGTCGCCACTGCGTTGCGCCGACCACTGCGTTGCGCCGACCGCTGCGGGCAACCCCAATCGCCAGCTCAGCCTCGAACCCATGCTCGAATCCTGAAGGAAATCTTAATTTTTATCCCAGTATTGGCCGAATTTGGCCATTTGCTGCCATTGAGGCACCGGTGTCGGGCCCGGGGGAATGTAATAAGTGAGTAAGAAATTTCTATCGGAGCTGAAGGATTGGTTGCATCCCTGGCCATCAACACCGCTCTTGAGCTGATGGCAGCCCAGGTCGACTGTGAGGTCATCACCCTGCCCACCGGAGCCAAGGTTTTTAGCCGCGGCAGCTCGGCCGAAGCGATTTATGGCATGCGCCGCGGCATCGTCGAGGTAATTGGTGAAGGGGGCGAAAAGCTCTGTTATCGGCCCGGTGAGGTCTTCAGTTATCAAGACATCATTTGGCACGAGGGGACCTACCGCAACGAGGCCGTAGCTCTCACGCCGGTGGAGGTGGTGCGGTTGGACCGACTGCGTTTCTTAAACCTCCTGCACAACCACCCCACCCTGGCGGTGTTGCTGATCAGCCAGCAGCACGAGCGCCTGCGGGAGCAGCGCACCAGCGGCACCTGCTGTTACTAGGGCCCTATTCGGCTAGGGCCCGCTCCACATAGGCGGGGATCGCTTCGAAGGCGCCGCCCTGCCAGCGGGGGCTCCAGATTTCACAGCCACAGGCCACGGCCGCGGCGCGGGCGGGATCCGGCTGAAGATACCGGCGGCCGTCTGTGGCGGCGAAGGTCCAGCTCCACCAGCCACTGGGATACATCGGTACCCAGCCATACATCGGATCGGCGTGGCCGAAAACCTCGCGGATTAGGCGCACGGTGTCGATGTGCACCGCTCGGAAGGCCTCCGGTGATTCGCTCTGGGTGGCGAACACGCCGCCGGGCTTGAGGATGCGCCGGCAGTGTTCAAAGAAGGCGCGGTTGAACAGGCCCTCGGCCGGGCCGGCGGGATCGGAGCCATCGACGATCACCACGTCGTAGCTGGCATCGGCTGCGTTGGCGGCCCAGGCGATGCCATCGCCCACGGTGAGCTGGAGGCGGGGATCGCTCCAGCAGCCCCCGCCAATGCTCGGCAGGTGCTGCTGGCTCCACTCCACCACCAGGCCATCGATCTCCACCAGGTCGAGCTGGCGCACGCCCTTGTGGCGCAGGCATTCGCGGGCGGTGCCGCCGTCGCCGCCGCCAATCACCAGCACCCGCTCGATCGCCTCGGCGGTGCAGAGGGCCGGGTGCACGATTGATTCGTGGTAATGCCGCTCCTGGCGTTCGGCGGTCATCCAGCAGCCATCCAGCAGCAGGCCCTTGCCGTAGCGCGCGCTCTCGATGATCGTCACCCTTTGAAAGGCCGATTGCTGCTCGGCGATCACCCGACCTTCCAGGCCGTAGCGCACGCCATCGAAGGTTTCGTCGATCCAGTTAGGGCTGGAGATGGGCCAGCCGGAGGTGGTGACGGGTGACGGACTCACGGGTTTTGGCTAAATCTCGGTATAGCTAAGCCTCCCATCCGAGTGTTGTGCTTGCGTTCGGAAAGGCCACGCTGTAAAGTGCGACGCCTTCGTTTCGCCAGCCTTGCTCCAGCCAGTGGCGCCGCTCGTCGAGGGAGGCGGTGATGGCGTGCTGGCCATTGGGTGAGACCAGTTGCCACATCGGATCGAGTCCCTGCAGAGGCTTGTTGTAGGCAGTGAAGACCGTGCCTTGGTTGTTGTAGCCGGCTCTCTCCAGCAGGCTGATCTGGCCTGGATCAGCGGAATACACGGTGTCGTTGCGGTTGCTGCTGCGCAGCTCCACCACATTCGCCACGTAGCTGTCGTTGGGGTTGGTGGCAAAGGGCACGTTCACCAGTTGCCAGTTACCGGAGCTCACCAAGCTGTTGGCTTGGCTGGAACTGCTGGTGAGGCGCCATTCGCCGGTGATCGAATCACGCAGGCGAAAGGCCACCGCCAGGTCATCGGCGCTGTCGTAGGAGGCCAGGTTCTGATCAGCCCAGCTCACTGTGGCCGGATCCTCGAGGGCGAACTCCACAGCGATGGTCTGGCCTGGTGAGGGCTGGGTGTAGCGGTAGGCGGGCAGGGGATCGGTGCCGGGACCGCCGGGGTTGTAGATGGGGCTGTGGGTGCCAAGGCGTGGATCGGGCAACACGACGGCCTCTAGGGCGCGGATCGCTTTGGGACTCGAGGCCTTGATGATGATGTCGAACTGGTTGTCGTGGTCTTCCGCGTAGGTGTAGTCGGGGTTGGCAGAGAGGCCGTTGCCGAGGTCGGCGATGCCCAGCACCTGGAGCGTCCCGCCCTTCACCTTGACGTTGGTGCCGGCCTTGTCGATGGTGATCGCTTTCCGGAATCGCCCCTGAGCTTTCAGCTGGAAGAAGCGCGCAAATTCCTGGGGCAGGAAGCCGCTAACTCCATCAGGGGAGAAGCCGCCAGAGGTGAACAGGCGCAGCCGGTAGAGCTTTTCGCTGGTGCCGTAGTACTCCACTCCATGGTTGGCTACGGAGTTGGTGAAGGCCGGCGCTGGGTAATCCCCAGCCAGTGAGAGACGGCTGAGCTTGGCGCCCACCAGGGTGGGGCCGTTGAAGGGGTCGTAGGGGTTGTTGCTGCTCTTGCTCAGGCCCGTGCCGTCCACCAAGCCACTTGGGGTGATCAGCTGCACAGGGTTACTGCCGCCATTGACCACCTCGAAGCGCACTGGATGCACGGCACTGGGATCTCCGGTTGGGAGCCGGTTCGCGAAATAACCGAAGGCCACCACGGTTTGCCGCTCGTTGAAGTCGAGGTTTGGGTTCTGGGCCACATAGAGCGGTGTCACCACCTCTCCGGTGTTGAGGTGGATGCGGAAGTTCTCGGGCAGCACCGTGCTTGGCAGCAGCGGATGGCTGAATTCGATCGGCATCGCATCCATGAAGGTCTGCGTCGCCATGGCGTTGCTGAAGCCACCGAGTTGAACCCCTGACGGCGCCGTGCCTGAGGTGATGTTGCGCAGTGGTGCGGCTGGATCCAGCCCCAGCAGCTCCTGCACCACCCCGGCGCCCGCCGCCTCGGCCAGGCCGATCTGGTTTTCGCTGAGCAGGCCTGGGATCCCCGTGATGCCCTCGAAGCCAAGCCCAGCTGCCAGGATGCGGGGTTTGCTGCTCGCGCCGCCGTAGATGTCGGCTCGGATCACGATGCTGCGATGGAGCTGGTCGTAGCGGGAACCCTGGCCCATGGAGATTGCCGATGTGATGGCGCTGCGATCATGCTGGCAGCGGGCAGTGATTTCTGTAAGTGGATCTGCAGCTCAGCCCTCGCCTGCTTATCCCAGCTACGGAGCTGCGCTGGCGCTTCTCCCGCTCCTCCGGTCCGGGCGGCCAAAACGTGAACACCACCGACTCGCGGGTGGAGTTGGTTTTTGATTTGGTGGCCTCTGCTGCCCTGCCGCTGCTGCTCAAGGCCCGGGCCCTGGGGCGGCTGGAGACCCGGCTAATTGATGGCTGCGTGGTGATTGCGGCCAGCGAGCACCGCTCCCAATGGCAAAACCGGGTGGCTGCCCAGCGCCGCCTGGTGGAGTTGTTGCAGGAGGCGATCAAGCCGCCGCCGCCGCCTCGACGAGCCACCAAACCGACCCGGGGCTCCAAGGAACGGCGCCTGGCAGCCAAAAAACAACGCAGCGCCATCAAGGGCCAGCGCAGCGGCCGGGTTCAGCTGCCGGAGGATTGAGGGGAAGTTGACCGGGGTTTAGGGGTTAGTGGGGGCATCGCGTTCAGCCCGGATCTGGGCCTTGGCCTGCTGCCACAGGCCTTCCAGTTCGCGGATCGAGCGGCCGCCCAGCTCGCCGCCCAGGGCAGCTTCCACCCGGGAGAAGCGATCGAGAAATCGCTGGTTGGTGCCGGCCAGGCCCTCTTCAGGGCAGATCTGACACCAGCGCGCCACGTTCACCAGGGTGAACAGCAGATCGCCCAATTCCTCCTGGGCATGGGCTTTGTCGCCGGAACTAAGGGCTTCCTGCACCGCTTCCTTGAGTTCGTCGAGCTCTTCGTGCACCTTGGCCCAAACCCCTGCCATGTCGTCCCATTCGAAGCCCGCTGCGGCGGCCTGTTTTGAGATGGTCATGGCGCCAGCCAGGGCGGCTTGGCCGCGCACCTTGCCCGCTAGGCGATCGCTCAGGGGGCTGGCTGATTTGGTGGCGGATGCGTTGGCAGATGACATAGCTGGTAGCTGGGCTTTTTCGGCGGCCTTGATCGCTTCCCAGCTGGCTCTGACTGCGGCACTGTCTGCGGCTTCTGCACCGGCGAACACGTGGGGGTGGCGGCGCACCAGTTTTTCGCTGATGCCGATTGCAATCTCGGTTAGGTCAAAACGGTTTTCTTCATTGGCGATTTGGGCATGGAGCACCACCTGCAGCAACAGGTCGCCCAGCTCCTCTGCCAGGTGGCTGTCATCGCCATGGCGGATGGCATCGGCCACTTCGTGGGCCTCCTCCAGCACGTAGGGAATTAGGGAAACGTGGGTTTGCTCCAGGTCCCAGGGGCAACCACTATCTGGATTGCGCAGCTGGGCCACCACATCAATCAGCCTCGCCACGGCCGCCAGGCTTGCCGTTGGGCTTGCCGTTGGGCTCGAGTCGGGCAAGGGGGGAAGCGGGCTACTCATGGCGGCGGCCAATTTGCCTCACCTTCCCACCTTTGGCAGGCGGGGCATGGGATCGCCATCTTGAATGAGGTGCAGCCAACTGCTGGCTTCCACCCCCACCAGCGCAGCAATTGCTAGCGGCCTTTGCTGCAGCCAGAGCTGGTGGATCCCGCGCAGCACGGATTCCGGGCTGGGTGCACCCCAGGGATGCAAAAGCGCGCAGATCATCAGCAGCATGGCCAGCAGATAGGCCAACCGCAGGCCGCTCCCCAGCAGGGGACTATGGGAAAAGAGCGAGCGGTGGCTGAGCAGGCTCCGGTAGGGCCACCACAGCAGCTTGAGGGGCCCCCAGCGGCGGGTGGGATTTGAGCGGGTGTCTAGATCGGGCGAAAGCAGCAGGCCCCCCAGCAGAAAGCCCAAACCGGCGCTGCCGATGCCCGCCAGGCCAAGCCAGGGCCCCCAGAGCAGGCCAAAGGGGAGGCTGAGTAGCCAGGTGGCGCGATCGTGTTGGCGTCCGCTGGCCATGGTTTCAGTAGGGCTTCAGCGACAAATCAATTGCCCCAATCGCTTTTTAGTTCTGCCCTCAGGTATCGCCAGAGCCAGGGATTGAGCGGATAGCGAAGCACGATTGATAGTGGCGGCAAGGCAGCCAGAACGCTATCCATTTTGGGTTTGCCATGGAATTTTAGAATCAAGGATTGGTTCAGTTTTGTGGCAGCTAATTGGCGGTTTTTGTTTGCTGTTTTGAGGAGAACTTTATATGAACTAATCCATTCACTTGGCCAATATTGCAATTCTTCATTGTTTTTATCTTGGAAGACTTTGAAAATAAAGTTCTGATCGCCTGGAAAATGTGATTTGTCGTAGCGCTCTTCGCACCATGCTGTCCAGACTTCCTGGGTGGCTGGGCTGGGTTTAATCCAAAGTACGGAGGAATTAAGAATTGGATAGTTCCAGTCTGCGACCCCAATCAAGCTCGCCTGGCCTGATTGACCCTCCTCAATTAGGGGATCTAGGCTGTTTCTGACAACAAGGGTCAGATCCAGATATAGAAACGGCTGGACTCCCGTCAGGCGTTGGTCAAAAAGCCTTAACTTTGCAAAATATCCGAGTAGTTGATTCGCTTCGATATCGACCAGCTTGATTATTTGGTGGCTGAATCCTGTGCATTCAAAGTTGTTGGCGGCCACTTTGTCGGTATAGATCGTAAAAGTATGGGGCTGTTTTACATGCTTTGCGACCGATCTTGCTAGCTTGCCTACCCATTGATCAGGGTATTGGCTGCCGACGTGGACAGTGGCAATTATTGGCGTAATTACTTCGGCCATGGGGGTTAGGCGCGTCGCAAGGCTCTTTCTGCCACAGGCCCGCTGGGTCTTAGGCGTTGCCCACTGCCGTCATTGGAGCGCCAGCGGCGGTTTATCCAGTAGTACTGCTCAGTGTAAGTGTTAATCCAGGTTTCCTGCCAAAGGCTTAGGGCATTGGCCCGGTCGCTGAGATCGCTGCTGGAGTCGGTGGGGATTAAGGGTTTGCCGCAGCTGAAGTGAAAGCGGTCGTTATCTGTTCTCACATGGGCCACGGGAAACAGCGGACAACCCGCCCTTTGGGAAAGGGCTAGGGGCCCTTTGGCGACCCTGGTGTTGAGGCCAAGGAAGTCTGCCTGGGGAGCGCTGCTGCTGCGGGTATAGAGATCGGTCATCATCACGAGACTTCCGCCGTTTTTGATGCATAAAAGTATCTTTTTGGTGTCAGATTGGGACACCCACTGGCAATTGCTATTGCTTCTGCGAGCCGCATTTAGGACCGCATCACTGTGGGGATTTCTGGCTGGTCTATATACCACAACGAGATTGTCTAGATGCTGACTAAGCCAACGTAGGCCGATATCCCAGCAGCCAAGATGTAGCGATCCCACTATTAGCCCCTGGCCCCTCACTTGGGCCTTAAATAGATCTTCCAGGCCCTCTCCGTCCACGTCAATTAACGGGGGCTCGATCGGCTGAATAATCGATTCGAGGCAGGAAAGAAAAAAACTATCTAGGGATTTAGCTGCGATTGATTGCCGCTGCTTTGCTGTCAACTGGTCGCCATAGACCAGGGCTAAATTTGAATTGGCGGTGGCGAGTCTTTTGCCAAGGGCCGGTGTGGCTAGCTGGCGGGCCCAGCGGACCCCTTTTCGCATGGTTCGGTGGGAGCGGCCCTGCAGCAGCATCACCAGCAGCCTGGTAACAGTGGCTTCGCCTTTCCAGACGATCTGTTGCCAGAAGCGGGTGCGGTAATTTGCTCGTTTTTTGGCCATGGCCTATTGATGTATATTGGCGTTAAGCCCGATTAGCTCAGCGGTAGAGCGCCTGCCTTACAAGCAGGACGTCGCTGGTTCGAACCCGGCATCGGGCATCATTTTTGTTTATTTAGATCCTATGCCTCCCTTAGCCAGGCTGGATGCACTGGTGCCATGACGGCCGCGAATCGATTTGGTAACTCTTTTGGAAGAGTGCACAATTATCCAGCCTACATACTGGGTAGGTGTTTGAAGTTGGTAGGTAATCTTTGCAAAGGGTTGATCCGGGTAGTTTATATAGCTAGCCCTGGGTGGCGAGCCTTGATTCCGTCTAGTTCCCAGGCCATATTTTTTCGTAGAAGCCAACGCCAAATAAGCCCAGTTCTGTGGCAAACTAACTTCACAAGAAGTGTGGCAATACCAGTAAAGTTGAATTATTGTTGCAATCGCCTACTTGCTGGTTCGAGCTCCTATCACTGCGTATCCGATGAGGAGATGGATGTGTTTGTTGGTGATCATTTCCAGGGTCGTATTCAAGATTGTTTTAGCCGTTTGACCATTGGCGCAGCTAGGGCAGATCTGTGGCGCCTATTGGTGCTGTATCGGGAGGGGGGAATTTATATGGATGTCGATGCCCATTTGGTCTGGCCAGTAAATTCTCTTTTAAGGGACGATCCCAGTGAAATATTTTTAGTCGGAAAAGATGGTCGCTTTACTAACTATTTTCTTGCCAGTTCACCAGGCAACCCCTGGATAAAATTGCTGATCGACGAGGTGCTTCGTCGAATTGAAGATGTTCAAACTAATAATGTTTACCACATAACAGGCCCTGGCGTTATGGACGATGTTCTTGGTGGTTCAAGCTGCAATGTGCTGCGTATGGAGGAAGTTTGTTTGCATGGGAATTTCACAAATAAATATTTTCAATATATTGATAATGTCGACGGACATTGGATTACTGCAAAGAAAACAAGGGCCGCAGTGCGTCCCCGCTAGGATCCATGCTCTAGCAGCACTAGTCTCCTGAGCTGGGGGGTGATGGTACCACCTCATCCTTCCGGGAATAGCAGGCTGGCCAGTTCGTCGGCATCCACGTCGTAGACACGCGCCAAGCTGGTCTCGATGGCGCTGGTTACTTCGCCGGGTAGGAAGCGCATGGCATTGAGGGCATCGTCGGCGATGTCATCGGTGAGCAGGGTTTCACCCCCTAGTTTTTCGTCGTTGATGACCGCCATTACCCAGCTCTGGTAGGCGTAGACGAGGTCGGCAAATTCCAGGTCGGGATCGTTGAGATCGATGGCCATGCCGCCTGCTCCATTGGGTTGTGCATGCAGTTTGCCGGTTTGCTTGCGAAGTTGCAGCATCCGTTGCCCAGGATGGGGTGATGGACACCACCCGTTTGCAGGCCACCCTCCTTGATTTCGCCCTGGCGGAGCTGGTGCGCCAGCACCGCGAGAGCTTCCAGCCCCTGTGGAGTGTGGACAGCTGGGCCAAATTGCTGATTTGGCTTTCCTTGAATTGCGGTTGCAGTGGCGATCAGGACAGCCTGGAGGAGTTTGGAGCGGCCCTGGGCCCGGTGCTGGCGGCTCGAATGCGACGGGTGTTTTTTGAGCGGGAGCTGGTGGCCCTTGAGCTGCAGGTGATGGCCGATCCGGCTGAGCAGCAGGTGCTGGTGTTGCCCCTGGCCCTTGGTCAGGGACCCTTGGCCCCCGATCTGGTTGCTGGGGCCCTTGAGCAGGCGGGCCTCATTGAACTTGTGGTGGCCGACCGGGATCGCTGGCAGCAGCTCGATCGGGCCGTGGCCGTGCCCTGGCTTAGATAACAATGACCTGGTAGGAGATTTTGGCCGTGTCGACCCTCCCCCAAGGTTTTGTGGCCAACCGCCACCGCATTGCCCGCAGGCGCCGGATCCAAATGCTGGCGAGGGTGTTGTTGATGATCCTGGCCTTGGCTGGGGCCAAGGTCCTGGTGCATGCCCTTGGTTGGGAAACAATTCAGGTGACGCCCCTATTCACTTCGGTGGTGGCATCGACGGTTTTTTTGCTCGGTTTTTTGCTCAATGGGGTGCTGTCTGATTTCAAGGAGAGCGAAAAACTACCTGCTGAAATTGCCACCTCCCTGGAGGTGCTTGGCTTAGAGATCCAAGCCATTTCTGCCCACAACCCTGCAGCCGCTGTTCAAGGGCATTTGGTGGCGGTGGCCGATTTGGCCGAGGGCATGGTGGCCTGGCTGCTGACGCGCATCACTACGGAGCAGTTCATGCAGCTTTTTCACCGCGTTTATGGCTCGGTGGTGCAAGCTTCGGTCTTGCTCAAGGGCAATGCCACGCTCCAGGCCCGGCTGGTGGCCGAAATGGCGAATATCTTGAGGTTGGCCAACCGGGTCGAGACGATCCGGGAAACATCCTTTGTGCCCCTGGTCTATTGGCTGGCCAATTTGGGCACGGGCCTGTTGTGTTTTGGCCTTGTTTTCATGGCCGTGCGCACCCTGCCTGAGGCCCTTTTCTTTTTGGCCGTAATTGCATTTCTGTTGATCTTCCTGATTCGCCTAGTGGTCGACCTCGACAATCCCTTTGGCTTTGGCGATCCCCATTCGGCTGAGGATGTGTCCCTGGACGCCTTGGCCGCGGCCGTACGACGGATCGAAGTGATGCGAGATGGCTCTGGGGCGGCACCCCCCTTTGAGAGCATGGGCTGATTGCGATTGCCCTGCCGTGACTGAGGCCGTGCCGAAGACCTATGACCCGGCGGGTACGGAAAGCCGCTGGCAGCAGGCTTGGGAGAGTAGTTGCGCCTTTCACCCCGACCCCAAAGCCCCTGGGGAACCGTTCAGCGTGGTGATTCCGCCGCCGAACGTCACCGGCAGCCTGCACATGGGCCACGCCTTCAACACGGCCCTGATCGACACGATCGTGCGCTTCCAGCGTCTTCAGGGCAAAAACGTCCTGTGTTTGCCAGGCACCGACCACGCTTCGATCGCCGTCCAGACGATTCTCGAAAAGCAGCTCAAGGCCGATGGCCAGTCCAAGGAGGCGCTGGGGCGGGAGGCCTTCCTGGAGAGGGCCTGGGCTTGGAAGGCCGAGAGCGGCGGCACGATCGTGGGCCAACTGCGGCGCCTGGGCTACTCGGTCGACTGGCGGCGGGAGCGCTTCACCCTCGATGCCGGCTGCAGTGGCTCGGTGATTGAGGCCTTTAACCGCCTCCATGAACAGGGGTTGATTTATCGGGGTGAATACCTGGTGAATTGGTGTCCGGCCTCCGGTTCGGCGGTTAGTGACCTAGAGGTGGAGATGAAGGAGGTGGACGGCCACCTCTGGCACTTCCGCTATCCGCTCAGCAGTGGTGCCTGTGCCGATGGCCGCACCCACCTGGAAGTTGCCACTACCCGTCCCGAAACCCTGCTGGGGGATACGGCCGTGGCGGTGAACCCGAAGGATCGCCGTTATGCCGGATTGGTGGGCCAGACCCTCACCCTGCCCTTGGTGGGGCGCCAGATCCCAATCGTGGCCGATGACCACGTGGAGGCGGAGTTCGGCACGGGTTGCGTCAAGGTGACCCCCGCCCATGACCCCAACGACTTCGCCATCGGCCAGCGCCATGGCTTGCCCTTGATCACGGTGATGGCCAAGGACGGCACGATGAACGAAGCGGCCGGCCGCTTTGCCGGCCTGGATCGCTTTGAGGCCAGAACTGCAGTGGTGGCTGCGATGGAGGCGGAGGGCTTTCTCGTCAAGGTGGAGGACTACCGCCACAGCGTGCCCTTTTCCGATCGCGGCAAGGTGCCAGTGGAGCCCCTGCTCTCCACCCAGTGGTTTGTCAAAACCGAACCCCTGGCGGCCCGCTGCCGTGAGGCCCTGGATGCCTCCGCCACTGGGCCCGATCCCCGCTTTGTGCCGGAGCGCTGGACCAAGGTTTACCGCGATTGGCTCACGGACATCCGCGACTGGTGTATCTCCCGCCAGCTGTGGTGGGGCCACCGCATTCCCGCCTGGTTTGTAGTGAGTGAAACCGGCGGCGAAATCACTGACAGCACCCCATTTGTGGTGGCCAGGAGCGAAGCGGAGGCCTGGGTAAAGGCTGGCGAGCAATTTGCTGCGGCCGCTGCGGCTGGCGGCCAGCCCTTGGCTCTAGAGCAGGACCCAGACGCCCTCGACACCTGGTTTTCCAGCGGTTTATGGCCCTTCTCCACCCTCGGCTGGCCGGATGAGGATGCTGCCGATCTGCAGCGCTGGTATCCCACCAGCGTGCTGGTGACTGGCTTCGACATCATCTTTTTCTGGGTGGCCCGGATGACGATGATGGCCGGCGCCTTGACGGGCCAGATGCCCTTTCGGGATGTGTACATCCACGGCCTGGTGCGTGATGAGCAAAACCGCAAGATGAGTAAGTCCGCTGGCAACGGCATCGATCCGCTGTTGCTCATTGATCGCTACGGCGCCGATGCCCTGCGCTTTGCCCTGGTGCGTGAAGTGGCAGGAGCAGGCCAGGACATCCGCCTCGACTACGACCGCAAAAGCGACACCTCAGCCACGGTGGAGGCCACCCGTAACTTCGCCAACAAGCTCTGGAATGCCACCCGTTTCGCCCTGATGAATCTGGGCGGCGAGACCCCAAGCTCACTGGGTGAGGTGGATCTTGCCGAGCTGAAGTTGGCCGACCGGTGGATCCTCTCTCGCCTGGCTCGGGTCAACCAGGAAACGGCCGAACGCTACGGAACCTATGGCCTCGGCGAGGCAGCCAAGGGGCTCTATGAATTCGCCTGGAATGAGGTGTGCGACTGGACGATCGAGTTGCTGAAGCGCCGCCTCAACCCCGGTGAGGACCCCAGCCCCGCAGCCCTCGCCGACCAACGGGTGGCGCGGCAGGTGCTCGCCAAGGTACTTAGCGACCTCTTGGTGATGCTCCATCCCCTGATGCCCCACTTGAGTGAGGAGCTTTGGCATGGCCTGACTGGCTTGCCAGCGGACACCTTCTTGGCCCTGCAGAGCTGGCCTGCGGTGCATACGGCTGACCTAGATGGGGAATTGGAGGCGTCTTTTGCCGAACTGATCGAGGCGGTGCGGGTGGTGCGCAACTTGCGGGCCTTGGCCGGATTAAAGCCAGCCCAGTCGGCCCCGGTGGTGTTTGTGACCGGTCGCGGAGAGCTTGCAGCTGTTTTGGAGGAGGCAACGGCTGATATCACTTCCCTAACCAGGGCGGAATCGGTGCAGGTGCTCGCCCAGGCCCCCGCCTTGCCCGGCTGCCTGGCGGCGGTGAGCGGTGAATTGCAGGTGCTCTTACCGATTGAGGGTTTGGTGGATCTCGATGCCCTGAAGGGGCGCCTAGAAAAAGATCTGGCCAAGGCCGAAAAGGAGATCGCCGGGCTGGCGGGCCGGTTGGCCAACCCAAATTTTGCCGATAAGGCCCCGCCAGAGGTGGTGGCCGAGTGCAAAGCCAACCTGGCCGAGGCCCAAACCCAGGCTGATCTTGCCCGCAGCCGCCTAGGGGATCTGGGCTGAGGCCCCCTTCACCGGCTCAGAGATCAGGTCTTAATTGCCCACCAACTGGCCAGCCTCGAGGTTCACGATCCGATCGGCGATGTCGAGAATTTTGTTGTCGTGGGTGACCATCACGATGGCAGCCCCGTGCTGATCGGCCAGGCGCCTAAACAGGTCGACCACATCACGGCCAGATGTTTTATCGAGGGCGGCGGTGGGTTCATCGGCCAAGAGCAGGCTGGGCTTGGGGGCCAGGGCCCGGGCAATGGCCACCCGCTGCTTTTGGCCCCCGGAAAGTTTTTCTGGGTAGTAGCTGAGCCGTTCCGCCAGCCCCACTTCGCCAAGCATGGCGGCAGAGCATTTATCCATGGCCGCCTTACCCCGCCCCAACCACTCATGGGAGACCTCCAGGCCAAAACGAACGTTTTCTTGGGCCGTGAGATATGGCAGCAGATTGTGGGCCTGAAAGATGAAGCCGGCCTGGCGCCTGAGCCGGGTGAGGCTGGTGTTATCGGCATTTAGTAACTCCTCCCCCAGCACCTGGAGGCTGCCGCTTTGGGCGGCCCGCAATCCCCCGAGCATGGTCAGAAGGGTCGTCTTGCCTGAGCCGGACGGACCGGTGAGGATCACTATTTCGCCTGCGTGCACCGTCAGGTTGATGTCGCTGAGTACCTGCTTTGCGGTTTCAGCCTTTCCAAACCAGTGGTCGAGATGGTTTACCTCGATGCGAATTTCGGGGTTGGGCGCAGTTTGAGTAGGGGCCATCAGATAGGGGCCATTAGAAAATGTCGGCCGGATCCAGCCTTCGCAACTTGCCGGTGGCCAACCAGCCCGATCCAGCTGACATGGCCAGGGTCAGGGCAAACACAGTTACAGCCCGCTCGAGCGTCATGGCAATCAGCAGCGATGTGGCGCGAAACAGGACTGCGTAGAGCCCCATGGCCAACAGCAGGCTGGGTAGAAAAGCCAGGGCTGCCAATAGCAGGGATTCCTGAACAATGATGCCGACCACAAAGCCATCGCCATAGCCCATGGCTTTCATGGTCGCGTATTCGGGCAGGTGATCACTTACGTCGGAATAGAGAATTTGGTAGACGATAATTGCCCCCACTACTAGGCCAACTAGTACCCCGAGGTTAAAAATTAGTCCGAAGGAAGTGTTGTTTCGCCAATGCTCTACTTCTATGGCTTCCAGTTCCTTGAGGGTGAGCACCTTCACCGAGGGATCAAGGAAGTTGGCCAGGGTTGCTTGCACCTGCTGGGGGCTAACCCCCGCTTTCAATTGAATTACCCCTAGCTGGATGTCATCACTGGTTTGATCTGGAAACCAGTTTTTGAAATTGCTGGCGGAGGTGAGCAGGTTGATGTCGGCTGAGAAGGTAAGGCCCATCCTGAAGATCCCGTTAACAACTGCCCGCTTGCCGTTTAGCTCGGTGTCATAAAAACCTTCTGTTGCCACTATTTGGGCCACCGGACCGGCGGCCTTTTTAGAAAGGGTGTCGAAGAACAGGCCATCCGGTCTCAGCAGCTTGCTGCTATCTGTGGCCAGTTCGGGTACGCGCAGGGCAGGGTTCTCTGGGGCCAGTCCGAAAATCAGCGCCTGCTTTTTCTCGCGACTGTCGCGGTTGAGCCAGTTGGTTTTGCCTATGTACAGCGGCGTCACTGCCTTGACCCCTTGCACGCCTAGGGCCTGGACCAGGCGGCTGCGGGGCATGTTTAGGGGCTCCCCCAGGTTGGTGTATCGGCGGCTGACCATCACCAGCTCGCCCGTCAGCAGTTGCAGCGGTCGCTTTTGGCTGGCGTAGAGCCCGCTGGCCAGCCCCATTTGGAAGAACACCAGCACGTTGGCGAAGCTCACCCCCGCGATGGCAGCGAATAGGCGCATCGGCCGATGGCTGGTTTGGCGCCAGGCCAGGGGGATGCGGTTCAAGGCCCTTGGGGGTCTCATCTGCTGGTGCTCGCTTCCAGGGCTTTGCGGGCTGCTTCCTGGCGAGCCCTTTGGGGGGCAGTTAATGGAGCAAACAGCAGGTTTACCTGCAGATAGTTGAGGTTGCTGGCCATTACCAAAGCTTCTTTAGGGAGCGCGATCTTCACCTCCAGCACCCGCCGGTCCAGATTTTCGCCGGCCTGGCCGCTGAAAACGCTCTGGCGACTGACCTCTCGGGCTATCTCCACCACCTGGCCTTGCACCTGCCGGCCCTTAAAGCCGTCGGCGGTGATAGTCACCTTTTGGCCCAGGGCAACCATGGGCCGATCGCTCTGATACACCTCGGCGATGACGCCCATTCGGCTGCTGTCCCCCATCTCCAGCAGCCCCTCCTCGCCAACCTTGTCGCCCGGACGGACATGCAGCTTGAACACAGTGCCTGAGAAGGGGGCCAGCACCGTGGCTTTGTTCCGCTCTACCTGGTCTTTCTCGAGGGATGTCCGACTTTCCCGCAGTTCTTCCACCAGGGTGCCTTTGCTGGCAATTGCCTCGGCCAACTGGGCCTTGGCACTGCTTTCATCCGCCTGGAGTTGCTCAACCCTGTTGGCACTGGTGGCCCCAGCTTTGAATAGTTGCTCCGATCGTCTGGCTTCGGCGCTGGCCTGGCGCAGGTCAGCGCGGTAGCGGGCAATGACGCTGTCCTGGGAGACCAGCTTGCTTTCGGCGACGCGGATTGCCGCCTTGGATTTGCGCACGCTGCCTTCGAGGGTGTCGAGGCTTTCCAGCACTGCCAGGGGCTGGCCCTTGCGCACCTCTTGACCCTCCTTCACCAGGATTTCACGCACCCGGTCATTGCTGAGGGAACTGGGCACCGACACCTGGCTGATGCCGTCGAGGGGTTCGATCCGACCGATGGCTGACACCTGGCGTGGAAGCAGGGGGATGGCCCGGCGGGCCTCCTCTTTGGCTTGTTCGCGCTTCTGCCATAGACGCGTACCCAATCCGGCCAGCAGTACCAGGGCCAGGAGACCAGCCACCCATGGCCAGGGGCCGCCGCCCTTGCGACCGCTTGGCTGGGGATTTGTCATTGCTGGATTTGCCATGCCCTGGATTTCTTATAGGGCTGGGGCTTGGCCCTGTCTATCGCTACGGTTTAAGGGGCTGATTTGGTGGGGGAAGGTTTCAGGATGGATGCGGCCACGATCAATGGTTTCGGCCTGCTGGATCAGCTCTTGCCAGCCCTGCAGTCTCCCCTAGGCGCAGCGGTTTTTGTGCCCCTCTATGCCCTCTGGGTCACCCTTTTGCTGCCGGGGGTTTGGGCCTCGATGTTGGCGGGAGCCCTCTATGGGCCCTGGTGGGGAAGTTTGATCGTGTTTGTGGGGGCCTGCCTGGGGGCGGAAGCTGCCTTTTTGCTGGGCCGCACTTGGCTGCGCGACTGGGCCCGAAAAAGGCTGGCGGCCGTGCCCAAGCTGCAGGCAGTGGAGCAGGCCGTGAGCCGGGAGGGCCTGAAACTGGTTTTGTTGACCCGCCTTTCGCCGGCCTTTCCCTTCAGCCTGCTCAACTTCGCCTATGGGCTCAGTGATGTGAGCCTCAGGGATTACACGATCGGCTTGGTTGGCATCGTGCCGGGAACCCTGCTTTTTTGCGGGCTTGGCGCCCTCGCGGGTGATGTGGCCCGATTTGGGGAGGTTCTCTCCGGCCGCGCCGATCCAGCCACCTGGGCCCTGCGGGTGGTGGGCCTGGGGGCAACAATTGCAATAGTGGTGCTGGTGGGCAAAGCAGCCCGCCGCGCCCTTCAGGAGGCAGAGCCGCCGGGCTGATCAGGATCGTTCAGCCGCCAATCCCGCAGCGCGGCAATCA
>NZ_JAGQBV010000048.1:0-15838 GCF_024345815.1 Cyanobium sp. HWJ4-Hawea
CACCTCAGCTTGATTTGCTTCTCACCCACTTAATCTTGATATAATCAAAAATTGTTTATACTGGCGTATAAACAGTAGTTGGAGCCCCTTCCTCTGACAGAAGGTTTCAAAGAGTGCATTCAGAAATCTCTTTCCTCTTGACTTTCCCGAATCTCAGATCCGGTCGCGGTCCCGTTCGCATCAGCACACCATTACCTAAAACCCCGTGAAAGGCCTCAAGCAACAACTGATGCAGGGTTCCCGCTTTTTTTCTTTTTGACGGGACCTCACACCCTCACTGCATATCTGCCAAGCACCTAAGCTCCAACACCTTTAGAACCCTTTAAAAAAAGGCTCAAGCGCAGGCTCCCTAGGTACTTGACGCAGTGAAAGCGTCAGTTCCTAAACTTTTTAGTTGTCCAGGTTCAGCCTCCTCCACTTCCCCTTTCAAGGAAGCTCTCGGTGGCCGTCGCTTCTCAGCGACTTAGAAAACCTACAGCATCGTCGGCTCGCGCCTCCTCGACTGTCTGCTCCAGCCGAAAATCCGTTTTACCGGTTTCCGACCAGTCCAAAAACATAACACCACAACCTCCCCTTAAGCAAGCAGCCGCCAACGAAGGGCGCTTCAGCTCACCAGGGCGTCTGCCCAGGGCATAAAGGTGGCCAGTGTTTCCTCGCAGGAGGCTGCCAAGACAGGGAAATCGGCCTGGCTCAGATCGGTACCTGGGGCAATTGCCACAGGGGATTTGCTCAACCAGCGCAGGGAGCACTGGAGCTCTTCAAGCACCAGCCAAGCGGCAGCCAGGTCCCAAATTTTGGGTGTGGCCTCCAGGGCCGCCACCGTCTGCCCCATGGCCACGCTGACCATATTCAGGCTGGCAACACCCAGCAGGCGAATCTTGCCTGGGAAGCGCCGGTTGGGGAGCTTTTGGAGCACCCCGATCGAACGGCTGCAAAGCGAGGCGCAACCGGCTGGATTGGTCTGCAGCGCCGGCGAAAAAAGTGGTTTGCCATTGCGCCAAGCCCCCTTTCCCCGGACCGCCACAATTCTCTGCCTCAGGGGTGGCACATCCAAAATTGCCAAAACGGGAATGCCGTCCTGGAAGCGGGCCATCGAAATCGCCCAATAGGGAATGCCCGCCGCGAAATTAGTGGTGCCATCCAGGGGGTCCACCACCCAATAGGCCGGCGAGGCAGGGACCCGCTTATCGCCCTCCTCGCTCAACACCCCCTCCTGGGGGAAGAGGTCAGCTAAGCCCTCAACCAATACGGCGTCGCTCCAGCGATCACAGGAAGTGATCAAGCTGCCATCGGCCTTGAGATCGGAGGCCATGTGACCAAAATCCAGCCGTTGTCGCTCCGCCACCCGATCCAATAACTCCCCAATTCCAGGGGGTAGGCCAGGGGGAGAGGGGTAGGGGGTCATCCGAGCTCGAGAGCCAGCACCTTGCTGAGACTCTTCCCCGTATCTTCCCTGAATTGGTGCACATTGACGCGGGATAGGGCAAAAAGGGCAGCAACCGCCACGACACATTCCACGCTCAGCACCAGGGCAAAGGGCGCGTAGGCCCCCTCACTCCAGGGGAAGATCGTTTGTAGGAAGCGGCCTACATCGAGGAGCAGCCCGCCCAAAACCTTGCCCAACGCCCTAGACAACGCCTGGGCCAAACCCCAAACCCCAACGAAGGTGCCAGCCGCCTGAGGCAAGGTCAAATCCAGCATCAACACAAGGGCACTGTTGGTGGCGATACCTGAGGCCAGGCCAAACAGCAACATCACCACCTGGAGGGCCGCCACCTGGCCCGAAAGCCCAACTGCCAGCAGCAAAATCAAGTTGGCCAGGATCAACTGACAGCCAAGACGGGCAGTTGATAATTTGCCAAGGGCCGGCACCACCCAAAGCCCAGCAACCACCAAACCCAGCAGGGTGCCAATGCCCCAAACCGCATTGAGCCCGGCGGTGGCTGCAATGGACATCCCAAAGACCTGGGCTCCGTAGCTCTCGAGGATTGGATCCTGCAAAAAGAGGGCCAGGGTGAACAACACTAAAAAGGAGAAAAAGACCAGCACCTGGCCTGATGAGGTAATCAGCGCCCAGGCCTGGGTAAGGGTGATCGAATCCTGGCGGGGTTCTTCGCCTGGGTTGGCCAAGGGGCCTGCCAGCTTTTCCCTGCCAGCCGGTTTTTCCTGGCCAATGGTTGCAACCAGGGTGAGGACCATCACGATCACGGCCACCTTGGCCATAAAGGAGCGCAAGACCGGCTCCAATGTCCTGGCATCGGTAACGCCATCAAGGCCCTTGAGGTTGATCGAAATGGCGATGGCGCCAACCACGATCCCTACGGTGAGCATGCACCAAATAATTCCGACCGCCCGCGGACGCTGCTGCTCGGTGGTGCGATCGACCACTAGGGCCAGATAGGGGGTGCTGGATAGGGATATGGCCAGGCCATAGAGGGCAAAGAGGCCGCAAAGGGCGGCGGCGGCGAAAATGGTTTGGGTCTGGTTGCCCAGCTCAAGCAACCTGGCCACGTGGAAGATCAGCGGGATCGAGAGCACCGCCAATGTGCAGAAAAAGGCTGTGCCCAGCCAGATGTAGGGCACGCGGCGGCGTCCCCAAAGCACATGGGAATCGGAGATCTGACCAAACAGGACCCTTGATGGGGCCACAAATTGCTCAAAGGCCAGGGCACCGCCCACCAAGAGACCTGGGAATTGCAATTCGCTGAGCATCACCCGGTTAAGCAAACCGGCAAAAATTACAGCGAGGCAGCCAAGGCAGGCCTGAAACAAGCCAAGCCTCAGTGTTTCAGCCAGGCCTAGGCCCCTGATTTGGACTTCTGGGAGAGCTTGGCCTTCAGGCTGGATCACGCCCTAAAAGACAGCGCCAGGGGCTGCGGCCCTACAGGCGGGGATCAGGGGGGTGGGATCCACTGGCACATCAGATACCCCAGCGGGCTTGACAGCTGAAAGAGCCTGAACGGCGCAGCCACTTACCTGGTTGAGGCCGGTGCGGCGACTGATTTCAACAAGGCGCTTGTTGTAGTCGCTGATGGAAGAGGAATAGCGAACTTCGGCCTGGGTGAGGTCGCGCTGGGTATCCACCACTTCTCTCTGGGTGGTGACTCCAGCCTGAAAACGCAGACGGGCCAGCCTGAGGGACTCCCTCGCCGAGATCACTTCCCGGGAAGTGGTGATGATGTTGCGGTTGTTTTTTTGAAGTTCGTAGAAGCTAGTTTCAACTTCTTGACGAATTTGGTCCCGGCGTTGGCTGAATTTGTAGCGACCCTCCTGGGCCTGTTGCTTGGATTGGCGAGATTGGGCAGCGGCGGCACCGCCATCAAATATGGACCAAGTAAATTTCAGCCCATAGGAATTGGTATATTCATTGCCAGAGATCGGAGAAGAACTCGAAGACTGATTTCCTTGCCCGCCATTAAACTGGCCGTAATCAGCCCCGGTAAAAATCTTTAAAATTGGCTGAACCCCTCCCAGGGCCGCATTGGCCTGGCTGTTGGAAATGGAGATATCCAAAATGGCCTGATCTAACTCTTCCCTGAAGGAATAGGCCGCCACAATGCTTTCAGACAGAGAAGCATTCCAAACCCCCAGCACCCTGGCTGGCTCTTTTGCAGTTGGTGTGACCCCAAATGGAAGGTCGAGCAGCGCTGCTAGCGAGCGCCTAGCAATGGATTGGGCTGCCAGGGAGTTGGCAAGAAGCTGTTGATCTCGAGCCAATTGGGTTTCTGCCTGGAGCACCTCAAGCTTTGTGGCTACTCCAGCTTGGAAACGGGCCCGGGCATCCCGGAGGCTTACCAAAGATGCCCGCACAGACTCTTGGCCGATTCTTACCTCATCATCGGATTGCTGGAGGTCGAAATAGGCCTGGGCTGCCTGCAGGCGGAGCTCCCTCAGGGAAACCAAGTAACCATATTTAGCCCTTTCGTATTGGTCGCGGGCTGCGGCGACTAGGGGCACCCGCTGGGGGTTAATCAAGGCATATTCCAACAATGCTCCTGCAGCAACGGCGCTCTTGGCAATATTCGTCTGGGAGGAACCACCACCGGCAAAGTCTGCACTGCTCTTGCCGTAGGTATATCCGGGCAAGGTGGCTGCCTGCACACTCAAGGTGGGGTACCAAAGGGCCAGCTGGGCCCTTAGGTTGCTTTTAGCTTGGTCTACCTGGCTGGCAATTGCCTTGAGGTTGGGGTTATTAACTTCAGCCAAATTTGTTACTTCTGCCAAACCAAGGGGGCGCAGCTCCTGGATGCGGACCATTTCCGCCTTGGTGGGCAGGGCCAGTAGCTCCGGCGAACCGAGATCCCTAATGGCTGGGGCAAGCTGGGTGGCCGCAGGCTTCACCTGCTTAGGGTTGACCCGCGGCCTTGAACCCTTAACAGCTGGTGCCAAAGGAACAGTTGAGGTAACCGACGCAGAAGAAATCTGGGCCTCAACGGGGTAGGCGGCTAGGGGCAGGCCCGCCATGCCGATGAGCGCTGCTCTTAAAAATGGGCGCCGCACACCAAAAATCCGCCTGATTGTGCTGACCTTAATCACTCAATGGCTGCTGGCACGAGACAGCAGGACACCAGATCCGCTGCTCCATGCAGCAGTTGCACTTTTACGGGCAAATGATCCTCCAGCTCAAGGAGGGTCAGATCATCCAAAAAGACTGGCTCGCCCTGGCGCAGCATCACGGCTGGGAGCAGCAGGGTGTCGCCCAGATCCTTTCCCTTAAGACCCGCAAGCAGATCGGATCCCGTCAACAGACCTGTGACCACCTGGTCTTGGCCCCAGTAGGGGCTTGGTAGGCCATGGAGCACTAGCTCCAGGCCAGCAACGGCATTGAGTCGATCAACCACCGGCTGCAGGGCTTCAGCCACCAACTGCCCCACCACCCAGCTCAGGCGCCGGGGCTTGGCTACGGCCCTGGGCAGATCTCGGGTGGCCAGATCGAGCTCCTCCAAAAAGGCACGAATGCTGCCCACGCCATTTTCCTGCTGGGGCAGATCTTCGTAGCTATCGCGCGGCGGCAAGGGCAGGCCCGCCATCAAATACCACTCATCGGAAAGCCAGGCAAATCGGCTACCCAAGCTGCTTTGAAAAAGCTGCTGCAGGGGTTCCACCAGGGCCACCACCTGCTGGGCTGCAGGCCTATCTACCGGCGTAAGGGCATCACCGGGCGGCCGAAATCGGGTCAGGCCCACGGGCACCACCGCCGCGGAAAGCACCGCCGGCCATTCGCCCGCACCAAATTCAGCCAGATCCCGCAGGGTGGATTCCAAGGCCGCACCGTCGTTTAGCCCAGGGCAGACCACCACCTGGGCATGGATCTGCAATTGGCGCTGGGCAAACCAGGCCAATTGCTCCAGCAGTAGGCCGGCACGGGGATTAACCAGCAGCCGACTGCGCAGCGCCGGCTCCGTGGCATGGACAGACACGAACAGGGGCGAAAGTCGCTGCTCCTCAATGCGCTGCCAATCCGCCGGCCCCAGGTTGGTGAGGGTGAGATACGAGCCGTATAGAAAGCTGAGTCGGTAGTCGTCGTCCTTGAGGTAGAGGCTGCGGCGTTTGCCGGGGGGCTGCTGGTCGATGAAGCAGAAGGGGCAGTGGTTGTTGCACTGCTTAAGGCCATCGAAGAGGGCTTCGGTAAAGCCGAGGCCAAGCCCCTCATCGAGATCCTTCTCCAGCTCCACCAAGTGACAGGTGCCATCGGGATCCTGCACCTCCAGGGTGAGCTCCTCCTCCCCCAACAAAAACTGCAGATCAATCAGGTCGCGGGGGCGCTTGCCATTGATGCTCACCAGCCGGTCGCCGATCTGAAAGCCCAGCTCCTCCCCAATCGAGCCCGGCTCAACGCTTGCCACCACTGCCGGCTCGGGCAGCCTGGCCCCAGAGGCAGCCTGCTCGGCCGCCAGGGCAATCCCTGCTGAGGGTTCATTCCACACGGCTTAGGCGAGCGGGTGGCGGGAGAGCCAAACCAGCAGTGAGGCCCCAAAAACGAGGCGATAGCCCACAAACCACCAGGTGCTGTGGTTCTGCAAAAAGCGGAGCAACCAGGCAATCGCCAACCAGGACACCACCAGGGCAGAAGCAATGCCCACCAGCAGGGGCACCACCCCAGCGGTGGCAGGGCCATGCATGGCGTCCTTGAGCTCCACCAAGCCGGCCAAGGTGATCGCAGGGATGCCCAATAGAAAGGAAAAGCGGGCCGCATCCGAGCGGCGCCAACCATCAAACAGGGAGGCCGTGAGGGTGCTGCCGGAGCGCGATACCCCAGGGATTACGGCCAGGCATTGGGCCAGGCCCACGAGCACCCCATCGATCGGTCGCACCTGGTCAAGCACCCGCCGCCGCCTGCCCACCTGTTCGGCCAGGGCCAGCAGCAGCGACATCACGATCGAAACCACCGCAATCGAATGGAGACTGCGCAGGGGGGAGTTGTCGTAGTCGGGCACGAATTTCTTAATTCCCAGGCCCACCACCACAATCGGCAGCGTGCCCAGAAGGATTGCCAGGCCCAGCCGGGCTGGGGGCTCCAGCCAGCTGCCTTGGCGCAGGGCCCTGGCCATGCCCCGCCCCACCTCAGCCAGGTCTTGGCGGAAGAAAGTGAGAACCGCCACGATGCTGCCCAACTGAATCGCAGCGGTGACGGCAACGCCGGGATCACCCCAACCCAAAAGCACGGGCACCACCTTCAGGTGGGCCGAACTACTAATGGGCAAAAACTCCGTAAGGCCTTGCACTACCCCGAGCACGAAGTAGCGCCAACAGGCTTCCAAATCGATCCCGACCACTGCCAGCAAAGCCCTAACCAAGCCGAGAGATTGAATCCAACCCTATGGCCGCGAGGATCCACTTAGCCCCGACCAACCCCTTAAGGTTGCACAACTTTCTTTACATCCTTGGTGATCGGGGCTCCCCGCAGCACGAGCTGGGCCCTGGAGGCCGCCAGTGGAGTGCTGGTCACCCTGCCGGTGTTTTTACAGGCGCCCTGGGTACGAATCGCCCCGTTTAGCGCCACCCTTTTCACCGTGCCCCTGGTGGCCATTGGTCTGGCGCTTGCCCATCACCCCAACCCCCGGATGCGGGACTGGGGCTACCTACTGGTGGGCTTCTGCGGCAGCTGGCTCGGGGGGTGTTTGTTTTGGGGCTGGTGCCGGCTCCATCCGATTTGGCACCTACCGCTGGAAGCCTTCGTCTTGCCCCTGGCCCTGGCTGGCTTGGGGGGGCGCTGGCGCCTGGCCTGCGGTTTTTACCTCGGCTCCCTGATTGGCACCGCCGCCACCGATGGGGCGATTGCCCTTACTGGAGTGATGCCCCTTTGGCCCCAGGTGCTGGGGGCCAGCCCAAGCGAGGCCGCCAGCTTTTTACAAGCCGCCGCCCTGCAGCTCCTCCAACCAACTGGCCTGCTGGTGGTTGGGGCCTTCGCCCTTGGCCTCAGCCAGCTATGCCGTTGGCTCGGCGGCCTGGGGGAGGTGGGGCGCATAACGGCTGCAGCCCTGGCCACCACATTGGCGGTGGATGGTTTGTTTTGGCTGGTAGCCCTGGCAGCCCCGAAGCTGAGCGGCCTGATCTGAAGATCTGCAAAAGGATCGTCAGGTTCGGCGGAGATAGCTGCCGGCATCTGTAACGTTGACAAACAGGTGGCAAATCCACCTCCCTTCTCTGGATTCCACGGAGTTTCTCGATGAAACGGCTGGCAGCCTGGTTGATGAGTGGTGTCGTTCTTTTCGGCCTACTGGCGCTCCTATGGCTGCCTGCCCCGGTGCTGGCTGCAGGGCCCCGCAATATCGCCGACGACAAAATTGCTGAGCGCGCCGGCAAGGTCGACCTCAACAACTGCTCAGTGCGGCGCTTCCAGGACTACCCCGGCATGTTCCCGACCCTGGCGGGCAAGATTGTCTTGGGCGGCCCCTACAGCAGCGTCGATGACGTCTTGAAGCTCGACCTGAGCGAGCGCCAAAAGGAGCTGTTTAACAAGTACAAGGACAACTTCACCGTGACCGAGGCCTCGATTGCCCTCAACGAGGGCGACGACCGGATCAACGACGGCCAGTACCGCTGAGTTGAAAGCCGTCGGCCCTGGCCGGAGCCCAGCAAGCCCGATGGCAGGCAATTGGGACGTGGTGGTGGTGGGCAGTGGCGCCGCCGGCCTAATGGCCTGCCTGGAATTACCGCCTCAATTGCGGGTGCTGCTGCTCAGCAAGGATTCCGCGCCCCGTTCCGCCAGCCGCTGGGCCCAGGGCGGCATTGCTTCGGTGACGCGGCCAGAGGACAGTTTTACCAGCCACATCGAAGACACCTTGAGGGCTGGGGCCGGGCTGTGTGATCAACCGGCGGTGGAGTTGCTGGTGCACCAGGCCCCGGGCTGTGTGAGGCGGCTCCTGGAAATTGGCATGGCCTTCGACCGGGATGGCCCGGCCCTGAGCACCACCCTGGAGGCCGCCCACAGCCACCGGCGGGTGCTCCATGCCCAAGACCGCACCGGGGGCGCCCTGGTGGAAGCCCTAGAGCGGGAGGTGCAAGGGCGCGATGGGCTCGAGCAACGCCGGGGTGTTGCGGCCTTGGGCCTGTGGATGGAGCAGGGCCGCTGCGTGGGCCTGCAGGTGATGGAGGCAGGGCAGATCCACTGGCTAAGGGCTGGCGCCGTGGTACTCGCCACGGGGGGGGGAGGCCACCTTTTTGTGCACACCACCAATCCGGCCATGGCCTGCGGTGATGGGGTCGTGATGGCCTGGCAAGCCGGAGCAGAGCTCAGGGACATGGAATTTGTGCAGTTCCATCCCACCGCCCTGATGCTGCCGGGGGCACCGCGTTTCCTGATTTCCGAAGCGGTCCGGGGTGAGGGGGCCCACCTGCTCGATGGCCAGGGCTGCAGCCCGGTAGCAGATTTACCCGGTGGCGACCTTGCCCCCCGCGACCAGGTGAGCAGGGCCCTGGCCCGAACCATGCGGGAACAGGGTGTCGACCACCTTTGGCTCGACCTGCGGCCCGTGGGCAAGCAGCGCCTCGAACAACAATTCCCCACGATCCTGGGGCGCTGCCGAGAACTTGGCCTGGAGCCCACCGAAGGGCCGATTCCCGTGGCTCCGGCGGCCCACTACTGGATGGGGGGCATCTTCACCGATCACGAGGCAGCCACCAGCGTGCCCGGGCTCTATGCCGTGGGGGAAGTGGCCTGTACCGGCATCCATGGGGCCAATCGGCTGGCCAGTAATTCGCTGATGGAATGCCTGGTGTTTGCGCGTCAACTACGACTGCTCAAGCTCGAACCTCAAGCGCCGATCACGGCAGACCAGCTCGGGCTGGATTACAGGCAAGACAGGGAGCTGGCGCTGGATTTACCCCCGATCGAAGTGCTCGAGCAGGCCATTGGCGAGCTGCGCGAACTGTGTTGGTGGGCCGCCGGAGTGGAGCGCTGCCGCCGGGATCTGGCCCCATCTCTTGGCCGCATCAGACAGCAGCGGAGGGCCCTGGAGCAAGACCCCAACTGGCAACGGTTTTCCAGCCTTAACGCCGGCGGCGAAGTTGGCCTGAAATCCGGATCAGCCATTGGGCCGGTGCTGGGGCCAGAACTGGAGCCGGAACTGGGCAAACGCTTTCTGACCTGGCATGAATTGCATCAGCGGCTCGTGCTTGCCGAGCTGGTGATGGAGGCGGCGTTGTTTCGGGAAGAAAGCCGGGGCGGCCATTTCCGCACCGATGCCCCCGCCAGCCAGCCGTTCTGGCGGCGCCACAGCATCCAGAAGAGGGGCCCCGCAGGCGGGGGGGAGCACCACATAGGCACTACCCCCGTAGATCAGCCCGCCTAGGGGGCCCGCCTAGAGGGGACCCGCAGACTTAAAGCCACTCAAGTCAGCCAACTTGGCTAGGGGCTTCACACCTGAATCGAGCTTGCCGTTGATTTCCCAGCTGGGGAAACCGTCAATCTTCTTGGCCTCACACAGAGCCTTCTGGCTGTTCTGGCCATCGGCCGCACACTCAATCACCTTGAGCTTGGCAGTTGCTTCCCGGCCAAAAAGCTCCTTTTGCTCATGGCAGTGGGGGCACCAGTAGGCCGAATACATCACCGCTCCAGTGGCACTGAGGTGTTCGGCTAGGGCCACAGCCTGGGGTGTGCTCACCGTGGTCACCGCTGGCGCAATGCCCTTGCCGGTAACCACCGCGGGGCGATCGGCAGACGCCGCCCAGCCCAAGCCCAGTAGGGCCACCACCAGGGCCACCAACACCCCCCGAAATAGCAATTTGCCCCGGTCTTGCCAATCGCCGCCCACCAGGGAAAGCACGAATAGGGCCAGGCTCAAGAGGGCCGACAGGATGCAGAAAGGGCAGCAATCACGGATGCCAAACAGCATCACGCCAACGAGCACGCTGCTGAATACGGCCATGCCAGTGCTCACCAGAAACAACCCCCACCAGCTGCGGGTGGCCAGATCGGCCCGGAGATCGCCGGGGGCCACCAGGGGGGCTACCGCCATCACCAAGACGGCGGCGTAGGCCAAAAAGCCAAATAGCGACAGGGGCTGGCCGGCAATGCTGCCCCAGGCACTGGCAAGCACCTTTTCGCAACCGTTGCAGCCAAAGAAGGCCTCCTTCGAACAGCTAATGGCCCCCAGCAGCCCCCATTTTTTGAGGGTTATGGAACCCGTGTCGAGCGCGCCAATGGTGGCTAAAACCGCAATTGCCACCCGAATCCAGCGGCTGCCTTCCGGGTCGCTGCGGCGCCGGTTTTCATTGAGGCGCTGGCTCAGTCGGGTCGAGGTCACAGGAGGCTTCCGCGAAGTGGGGCAGGCATGGCCTTGATTCTCGCAGTCGCACCCATAGGGTGGAGCTACGGCCCCAAGGTTTATGACCAAACCCACCGTTGCCTTTGCCCACCTGGGCTGCGAGAAAAATCGGGTGGATACCGAGCACATGCTGGGGCTTTTGGCCCAGGCCGGCTACGGGGTGACTGCCGATGAGGGCGAAGCCAGCGTGGTGGTGGTCAACACCTGCAGCTTTATCCAAGACGCCCGGGAGGAATCGGTGCGCACCCTGGTCGACCTGGCAGAACAGGGCAAGGAACTGATCATTGCCGGCTGCCTGGCCCAACACTTCCAGGAGGAACTGCTCGAATCCCTGCCAGAGGCGAAGGCGATAGTTGGCACCGGCGATTACCAGCACATCGTGAGTGTGTTGGAGCGGGTTGAGGCCGGAGAGCGGGTCAACCAGGTGAGCGCCAATCCCACCTTTGTGGGCGATGAAAACCTGCCCCGCTATCGCACCACCTCTGAGGCGCTGGCCTATCTGAAGGTGGCTGAGGGCTGCGACTACCGCTGCGCCTTCTGCATCATTCCCAAACTGCGGGGCGACCAGCGCTCCCGGCCAATTGAATCGATCGTGGCCGAGGCCAAAACCCTGGCCTCCCAGGGGGTGAAGGAGCTGGTGCTGATCAGCCAGATCACCACCAATTACGGCCTGGATCTCTACGGCAAACCCCAGCTGGCCGAGTTGTTGCGGGCCCTGGGTGAGGTGGAAATCCCCTGGATCCGGGTGCACTACGCCTACCCCACCGGCCTGACAACGGAAGTGCTGGCGGCCTATCGGGAAGTGGTGAATGTGCTGCCCTATTTAGATCTGCCCCTGCAACACAGCCATCCCGAGGTGCTGAGGGCCATGAATCGGCCATGGCAGGCCGATGTGACCGCCGGGCTGCTGGAGCGGATCCGGCAGCAACTCCCGGAGGCCGTGCTGCGCACCACCTTCATCGTGGGCTTCCCAGGTGAAACCGAGGAGCACTTCCAACACCTGCTGGATTTTGTGGCAGAGCAGCGCTTCGACCATGTGGGGGTCTTCACCTTCTCTCCAGAGGAAGGCACCCCGGCCGCCGAACTGCCCAACCAGGTGCCCGCCGAGGTGGCAGCTGAGCGCAAGGATCAGCTGATGGCCCTCCAACAGCCGATCGCCGCCGAGCGCAATGCCAGCTGGGTGGGCCGCATCGTGGATGTGCTGATCGAGCAGGAAAACCCCAGCAGCGGCGAAATGTTGGGGCGCTGCGCCCGCTTTGCGCCGGAGGTGGATGGGGAGGTGCGGGTAATGCCAGGGGAAGGGGGCCTCTGCGCAGCACCCGGCACCCTGGTTCCCGTGCGGATCACCGCCGCCGACACCTACGACCTGGTAGGTGAGGTGGTGGGAGCAAAAGCGATGGTGGGCGCTGCCCTGGCCAGCCGGGCCAATTGAACGCCCGCCAAGGCCTGCAACTGCTGCGCCAGCACCAGCGCACCACCTTCCTGGTGGCATCTGGCCTCAGTACTGCTGGGTCGTTTGCCGGGCTAACCGCCAAGGGCTGGTTGCTATTGCAGGGCAGCCATAACCCGCTGCTACTGGCACTCCACTTCGCCATGCTCACCCTGCCCACCCTGGTGGTGAGCGGCCCCGCCGGGGTGCTCACCGACCAATGGGGCAGTGAAAAGGTATTGATTCGGGCCCAATGGGGACTATTTGCCGCCGCGGTGCTTGGCGCCATTGCGATTCCCCTCAGCCAGGGAGGCCTGCAGGCCCTATTGCTGCTGGCCAGCACCCTGGGGGTGGGAACCGCCAGCGCCTATGAACTGACGGCCCGAAACAAATACTGCGCCCTGCTGGTCGACCATCCCGATGGGCTGGGCTCGTACCTCACCAGCTTTTCTGTGGTCTTCAACGTGGCCAAGCTGGTGGGGCCACCCATCGGCGGCCTGCTGCTGGCAGGCACTGGACCCTTTGCGGCCCTAGCCCTCGATGCGGCCAGCTATCTGGTGCCGATTGCCACCTTGATCTGGTTAATGGCGCCCAATGGGGACGCCGAACAGCGCAGCCAGAGGGGCCAGCAGGCGAGCCTGGCCACGGCCTGGCGCGATTGCGGAGCCGACCTGCGCCGGGTGCTGATTTTCTGCGCCCTGGCCTGCCTATTCGGCTTCTTCCATCCAGGACTAGCCCCGCTGATGGCCGACCAACTATTGGGCCCTAGCCCCCAGGCTCTTGGCCTATTTACCAGCGTGATCGCCGCCGGCAGCATCACCGGTGGCCTTTGGCTACAGCGAAGGGCGGAACACCTCAGCCGCAGGCCCGCCCTCTTACTGGGGGGCAGCACCTTGGTGAGTGGCCTGGCCCAAATCGGCCTAGGGATTAGCCCCCATGCCGGCTGGGGCCTGGCCATGGCCTTTTTGATTGGGGCTGGCACCGCCTGCCTGCTCTCCGGCACCAACCTGATCCTCCAGGTGCGCTCGCCCCAGGTGCTGAGGGGAAGGATGGCCGGTTTGGGGCAAATTGCCTTCCTGGGTGGCGGTGGCCTAAGTGGCATCCTGGCCGCTGGCCTCAGCCTCAAAACAGGGATTTGGCCCACCTTCGTGGTGCTGGGCTGCCTGGGCAGCGCCCTGGCGATTTGGGAACTGGCCAGCCAGCACCGGAAACGCCTGGCCTGATAACGCTCCAGCAATGGCTGGGATCAGGCTCAGATCAACTTGATGCCGCGCAACACAAGGGAAGCCAGAACTGCTGCGGTAAGGCCACCACCAACCAAACCCAGGTAGATCGCAACGCCCATGGCCAACCCATCAGAAACTTGAGGCCATTACAGCAGAAACCTCAGCCCCCTAGTCGGGAGTGCCACAAACCTCCTAGGGTTTGTTTTGGACTAAGCCTTTCCAGGGGCCGCGCAAGCGATCTGGCTCGACCGCTCGAAAAAGGAAAGATGCGCACCCTATTTATCTACCCCGAGTTCCCGAAGACTTTCTGGAGCTACGAAAAAATCCTCGACCTCATCAACCGCAAGGTGCTGTTGCCGCCCCTGGGGCTGGTGACGGTAGCGGCCCTGATGCCCCAAAGCTGGGAGATGAAGCTGGTCGACCGCAACGTACGGGAAGTGCTCGAAGAAGAGTGGGCCTGGGCTGAATTGGTGGTTATCTCCGGAATGATCGTGCAAAAGGCCGACATGGCCGTGCAGATCGCCAAGGCAAAAGAAAAGGGCATCCCCGTGGCCGTAGGTGGGCCCTTTGCCAGCTCCACCCCGGATGCGCCGGAATTGGACCTGGTGGATTTCAAGGTTCTCGATGAGGGCGAAATCACCCTGCCGCTGTTTATTGAAGCCCTGGAGAGTGGCGCCCAGCAGGGACGCTTCAGCTCCGAAGGGGTTAAGCCGGATGTGACCGGCACACCGGTGCCCCGTTTTGATCTGTTGGAGTTGGGGGCCTACTCGGAGATGTCGGTGCAGTTCTCCCGGGGCTGCCCTTTCCAGTGCGAGTTTTGCGACATAATCGTGCTCTACGGTCGCAAACCCCGCACCAAGAATCCGGAGCAATTAGTTGCTGAACTTCAGGCTCTCTATGACCTGGGCTGGCGCCGCTCCGTGTTTCTGGTGGATGACAACTTCATTGGCAACAAGCGCAACGTAAAACTGCTTTTGCCCCTACTTAAGCAATGGCAAATCGATCGCGGTTACCCCTTCAGCTTTGCCACCGAAGCATCTGTTGATTTGGCCAGCGACGACGACCTAATGCAGATGATGGTGGAATCGGGCTTTGAGAGCGTATTTCTCGGCATCGAAACCCCAGACGAAGCAAGTTTGGCCACTGCCGGAAAACTGCAAAACACCCGCAGCTCCCTAGACGAATCCGTCAACAAGATCACCTCCTACGGCCTGCGGGTGATGGCCGGCTTCATCATCGGCTTCGATGGCGAAAAACAGGGTGCTGGCCAGCGCATTGTCGATTTTGTGACCCGCACCGGCATTCCCCACGCGATGATGGGCATGCTTCAAGCCCTTCCAAACACTGCCCTTTGGCACCGATTGGAGAAGGAAGAGCGCCTTATCCAAGAGACAGGGGCAGCCAAAGGGGTCAACCAAACCAACCTGCTTAATTTCATACCAACCCGGCCGATTCAAGAGATCGCCAACGAATATGTGGATGCCTTTGCCGCCCTCTACGAACCAAATGCCTACATCGATAGGGTGTATAGCTACTTCCTAAAGCTGCCACCCCAGAAACATAAGCAATTCCTAATCCCTGAAAATCGCCATCCCGCCAAGTCCATTGATCCGGTCGATTTGCGGGCTTTGGCAACAGTTGTTTGGCGCCAAGGCTTTAAGCGCGACACCCGCTTTCGTTTTTGGCGGGCCCTGGGGGGCATGGCCATCCACAACCCCAAGCGCTTTAGGGGATTCATCTCAATCCTTGCCCACAACGAACACTTCCACGAATATCGGGCCATCGTGCGCCGTGAGATTCAAGCCCAACTGGCGGGACTCCCCCCCGAGCCGCCAGCAAAGCCAGCCACGGCGGAGCGTCAGCTACAGCCGGCCTGAGCCAATTTGGTTAGTAATTTATTAGGCCAATATTAGTAGGCCAATATATTTAGTCTTGGACATATTCGAGGCCGTGATCTAGGCAATATTCGGCTTTTTGCAATTCCCTGCCCAAATAGAGGGCATGGTCTAGGCGCGAGAGGGGCAGGGGGCCACTGCCTTCGCTGAGGGCCATGCCCAGCTCCTTAGCGGTGCGGCCCCGGTATGTGGCTAGGGCCTGGCGGGGTCCTGCCCCCTTGCAGGCGATCACCTCGCCGGTTTCGGGGTCGGTGGCGAGGCCCTGGCTATCAATTGCATTGGCGTAGTGCTCAGCCACCAGCCCATGGGCCAGCTGGTCCAGCTTGATCAGGAAATAGCCCTCTGGATCCAGGGCGATAAAGCGCTGGGAGAGCTTGGCGTCGAGCTCTTGGCGGGCTTGGCGGCTGGAGGGGGCTTCAGGCATGGGGTGGATCGTAGGAAGCGGTGAAGGGCAGTTCCCCGTTTACAGCTTCGATTTCCAGGCCCATTTCGATGTTGGCTCCCGGCAGCCAGCGACGC